>JBFEWU010000121.1:0-12056 GCA_041546215.1 Draconibacterium sp.
AGTAGCAAAAAAGCAGACCAAAAATGCCTGTTATGTAATTTTTCATCCTCATTATTTTACCTCTATAATTTTTGAAGTTTTAAATGCCTCACGGGCATCAGTAATCCCTTCAACCGTAATTTCAACCTTACCCTTTAAATCGGATAAACAAAACCTGAAATTTGAGCTTGTTTCATCGGGTAATATTTCCCAGAAATAGGTTTGACGAATATCAGGTACCTTCTTATCTGTTTCCGGTTTTTCAGCAGCTATCCCATCTCTGTTTACTTGCAGGCAAGGGACTTTGAACTGAAAGATTTGGGCTTGTTGTGCCAGCCACGAATTGGATTTGTCGTGCAGCGAAACTGCAAATACACCGTTAAAAACCAAATCGCCAAATACCCGTTCCTCTTCAACTATATCGATGTAATTAATGTCGGTTGATTGCAGTGGACTAAACAGGCTGTTTTTAAAAACCGGGATTCCGTTAAGCAGTCGCAAGGATTCATTTGCGAAAAAGTTCCCCCTGTCGGCATTTAATATTCTCAGTGTAGCTGTTCCTTCGCGCGTGCGGTACTGAACACCCGGTAAAATTTCCCGCGAGATTTCTCTAAAATCGGGTAAATCGAAAAATTCGTTTGGAGTAACCCGTTTGCCTGGCTTTCCGTAATAAGGAACACTGAAACGTTGTGGCATTTCAAATGTATTATCAGTTTCAACCCGGGCAGGTTTAAATAACTTTTTTATAAAATTAGCCTGAACAACTTTTTCAATAAACTCAGATTGCTGAGGATTTAAAATCGTTGACTCCATCGCCAATGCACTGCCTGGCTTTAATTGGTTGGTCTCGGGTACAATTAACAAATCGCTTCTGTTGGGTGCAATGGCTTGTAAAACCAAGTCTGCGGTCCCCCTTGCTTCAGGCAAGAAGAAATTAAAACCACCCTGCTTGTGGCTTATGCAATAATCGAAATACGGAGGCTCGCTTGAAATGGATAAAAAAACCAAGACATCCTTTTGTGGAATATCTTCGTGGCTAAGCACTCTGCCACTGATTAAAATACCATCTTTCTCCGGAAATCCGGGAATATATGCCTGTTCGTTGGAAACCTGAATTTTTAGATTTGCCGGAATAAGATCCGATAGTGGATCAACAAGCTTTGCCGAGAGGGTTGCATGCTTTATTCCTTCAGGAATGGTAATGGTA
Organism: Draconibacterium sp.; assembly: GCA_041546215.1. Taxonomy (GTDB): domain Bacteria; phylum Bacteroidota; class Bacteroidia; order Bacteroidales; family Prolixibacteraceae; genus Draconibacterium. Next base: position 1,187 of record JBFEWU010000121.1, read on the forward strand.
CCTTCTACCTTTTCGCGGGTGCCAAACACCTTTTTTACTGTGGAAATATCAATCTTCGCGTCACGATTAGTTTCATCAATTAATTCATTTTCAGGCACATCAATTTCGCTAAGCTGCTCCTCAAAGCGGTTATAAACAAGCAAGGTCTTACTCTTCAATTCCAGGTTCCTATTTCGCTGCTCATTTACATAAGCCAAAACCAAATAAATCCCAGTGCTTAACGAGTCGGGAATATGAATAAATCCTTCAGCCCACTGTTTATCTGATTGTTGGGCCACCGACGCAATAAACGATCCTCTGGCGCTATTTAGCTGCACCCTGACTACATTACTTTTTTCTTCCAGGGATTTTGGAAGCCATACTTTAAACCACAAGGTATCGCCCGATAAGCAATAGCTACGATCGGTGTAAAGATGTACTTTTTCGCTATCGACGTTACTTTGAGCCATAAGCGGGCAGGCCATCCCCAGCCACAACAATATGAGATAATATTTTATTGTTCTTTCCATTTCATTTTATCCCTTTACCACTGCCAGAACGGTGGAGGTACATCCATCGTTTCTCCCATCCACGATATGGGACTTCGATCATCAACCTTCCTCACTTCATATCCCTTTTGCTCTGATATAAACCTTATGAAATACCGATGTTCGGTCATCGATGAAATTTCGAAATTTCCCAGTATGATCTGATCGGGATTATTTAAACATTTCAGGTTACCTCGTGCTTGCACATAAACCGGATCGAAGATGCGACCATCAGCATCCAGTTGAGCATTCAGATCTTTGTAATAATTATATGAATCTTCAGAAATGGCATATTGGTATAATTCCAATATCCAACCGGCCATATAATGGTCTTCTTCCATATAAACACTTTTATTAAAGAAATACAAAGGATGCTTGATGATGTTCTTCGAACTTGAATATTCGGGAGGGGCTGCAAGATTAAAAATTCCTCCAACATCCGATTTTTGCCAGTAATAATAAACCGTATCCATAAGTTCGGTAGACTTATTCCAGATGTATTGCATGACACCATAACCCGAAAAGCGATAATTTTCAGTTTCCGATGTTGGGCTTATATCCGTATATAACTGTACACCTCTTACTTTCCTGAAATCACCGGCATCATTCGATCCACCCACTTCATAAACATGTTCCTCAGCAATACCATAGACGGTATCCAGCACGGGTGGCTCCGGAACATTCTCAAATTCCGACTCAAAAACCTGATCTGCAAGATCAATTCTGAGTTTATATTGCCTTCCCTCATGCAATTCAACATTGACCAAAAACTTACCGGTCTCTTTTTCCGGCAGTTTGTATTCATTCCCTTCATCATCGATCAGCTCTACCTGGCCACCCGACACCGGAGGATAGCTTGCCGATTCAACATTGAATCCCTGTGTGAATTTCAGGCTGATATAATTATCGTCCAGTCCCTTCACAATTCGGGCATCCACCACAACAACATCATCAACCTTATCAATATCGGGATAATACACATCCTCGCAAGCTGTAATCAGCCCCGCAAGCAACAGGCAATATAGGAGGAACTTTTTCATTAAAACCGGAAATTATAGGTTAATGACGGAACCGGGATGCCAATCACCGAAAGCTTGTACAGGGAGTAGCGGCGATAATTGTTTTGTTGGCCCGGAACTGATTTCTTATAATAAACCGAGTATGGATTGTTTCGGCCGTAAAGGTTGTAAACCGATAAGGTCCAGCTGCCTTTCCACATACGTTTTTTCCGTAGATTTTCATCGAAGGTAATCGACAAATCGAGCCGGTGATAAGGTGGCATTCGGTATTTATTTCTATCCGAATAGTGCACCAGTGTTTCGCCGGCGAATTCATATTGCAATTCGGGTAAAGTAGTTGGCCGTCCCGAAATAAAAACGAAGTTACCCGAGAACCTCCAACGGCGACTAATATGATAGGTGCCTGTTAAAGAAAAATCGTGTGGTTTATCATAAATCGACGGGTAATAGGCTCCCTGCCAGAAGTTTTCATCGCCAAAATTACTTTCATTTTTTCGTTTGGTACGCGAATACACGTAACTGGCGTACCCCGTTAATCGTCCGCTGCTCTTTTTCGCGCTTAATTCTATTCCGTACGAAAAACCTCTGCCTGGAATAAGGGCAGTTTCCACATGCTCATTCATAATTAATTGCGCACCGTTTTTGTATTCGATCAGGTTTTGAAGATTTTTATAGTATATCTCGGCGGAAAAATCGATGTTTTTTAACCACGAATTATTTTCCATTCCCACGGCAATCTGGTCGCCAATTAAAGGTTTTAAATGATAGTCGGCAGCTTTCCATGTTTCGGCAGGGGAAATAACTGCATTGTTACTTAATTGAAAAATATACTGGTAATTGCGCTGATAACTCACTTTTAACGAGGTATTCATATCCAGGTCGAAATTCATCGAAAATCGCGGTTCGATTCCTCCATAGCTTGCCGAAGCTTTGTTTTTTCCAAAATGGAGAGAATCCACCACATTTTCGGGAGCAATTGGTTTACCGGGATCGTATACATAAACGATTGGTGTACCCATGTTTCTGAAAGCCGTGTAACGTATACCTGCAAGCATGGAAATACCTGGCGTAAGTTCAAACTCATCGCCAATGTAGGCTGCCCACTCCAGGGTTTTCTCATGGTTTAACCTTTGGCTGTCAATAAGCGTTAGGTCGTTGGCAGCTGTAATTTCTCCGGGCCTGATTAAATTATACACCACTTTAAAACCAAATTCGGCATTGTTTCTGGCTCCGGGATGCCATTTAAAATGGTAGCTGCCCGAACTGTACCCCAGGGAGTTATCGAGAAAATACGATTCGGCCGGTTTATCATTTGCAAAATCGGTCAGGCGATACTGGTATTTGCTATGGGCTAAGTCCAATTCACCATACAGCTTTTCCGACCAACGCGTGTTCAGGTTAAAATTGCCCAGTAAGTTCCCATATTCGGTAAGCGATTGTGAACTGGTACTAAACTCGTCGTTACTGGAATATGCCATAAGACTAATCCGGTTGTGCTGGTCAAATTTATAGGTAATTTTTCCTGAAATATCATAAAACTGAGCAACACTCTGGTTCAGCTCCAAATCGGGTATTTTTTTTAATATCCAATCGGAGTATGAGGCTCTGCCACCTGCGATAAATGTCAACTTTTTATTTTTGGTAAGTGGCCCGTCGAAGGTTAAGCGCGAATTTATAAGGCCAATGCCACCCGATGCCTGCAGATGATCTTCATTCCCACCTTTAAACTGCACTTCGGTAACTGAGGCTACACGTTCGCCATATTTGATGGGCATTCCACCTTTAAACATACGTACATCTTCCACCACATCAGGATTTATTAACGATAGGAATCCGAATAAATGCGAGGAGTTAAATATCGGGCTGCCGTTAATCAATATGAGGTTCTGATCGGTATTCCCTCCACGCACATTAAACCCGGAGGATAGTTCACTCACCGTTTGTACACCAGCCAGCATGGCAAGCCCTTTTAAAATGTCAACTTCGCCCATTAAAGCAGGAAGTTCTTTGATTTCTTTACCCGACATTTTGATCATACTCATCTGGGCACGCGGCAAATCGGCTTCCTTCCCTAAAACGGTAACTTCGTCGATGCTATGCGATTCTTCAAACAGCTGAAAATCCGCCGATCCATTTTCTATCAATCTGATTTTTATGGAAGAGCTTTCAAAACCGATGAACGAAATATCCAGACGATGGTCGCCGGTGGGAATATCAAGCTCAAAATTACCATGAGCATCCGAAGTTACTCCTTTTTGTAATTTGGTATTAAATACCACTGCTCCGACCAATGGTTCGCCCGTTTTACCGTCGAGCACCCGTCCTTGGAGTTTTGCTTTCCTGTACCGCCCCAAATTCATCGGATTACCAATTACAAGCCTTTGCGAATAGTCGTCGTATTTCGAACGGGTATCGGCAATACGACGAAAAACTACAATTCCGTTATTCTGAAAAAGTTCGTATGTGAGGTCATGATCGAAAAAAATATTGTTTAAAGCCTGAACCAGCGGAGCATTCTCAAACCTATTACTAATGGTGTAAGGGGCTACCCATACCTCTTTATAAAACACTTTCAGATTATGTTTGCTTTGCAAATCATCCAGAAAATCTTTTAAGGGTTTGTTTTGGTAATTTCCAGTCAGGCTGATTTCCTGAATATCCTGAGCTGCCAGAAATTGGACACACAGCATTATCGCTGCCAAGAAGGAAAATATATGACGTAAACGGGTGCAGTACAATTTTATGAAATTTAGTTCAGTATAGAATGGTTCATTTGCTTACAAAAATGATTCCAATTTGACTTTGAATTTAACATATCATTTAACCCGGAATAAACATCACATAATTTATTTCAAACTGAAAGGATGACGAAACAAGCCACTTTGTACACTGCTCTTCAGCTTTCAGTGCGAAGTACCAAAGTATAATTCAGATTTTAATCCACCCTAAATCCTTCGGAATTATGCCACGAAACATATTTTTCTTACAATTTATTTGAATACCCTGACTTTTTTTTCAATCTTCGGTAGGCATTAATCCTTATGGTAAATCATTAATGGTTATTGCCCAGAGTTACGCAAAGCAGCTCGAAGTCCGAAGACGGAAGAAATTGATTATGATTAGTGTCTATCGATTAATGATTAGTGATTAATGGCTTGAGCAAAATATTCGAATATTCTAAAACTCTGATATTTTAATATTCAGGGTCTAGAAATCTGAAAATCCAGATCTCCTGTCAACACTGATCACTGCGTCTTTGCGAGAAAAATGAAGAAGTTTCCTGTTGTTGCAAAGTGCTGAAATATAACTTTTTACTTAAAGTAAATACCAATGAAACGAGCATGAGAAGGCAAAATATTTCAATGGTGTTCCCACAAAAGATGATGAATATCCGTTAGCTGACGGATTTGCGGGTTACATAGGCCATAAAAAATACATATCCCCTTCTGCATGTTAAGCATTGAAAAACAAGATATTAAACTAATTATTTACACATGAAATATTGTATCTTCGTTATACTTCTCCTGATAGTGCCTGGTCTGTCAGCACAAACAAAAATCGATAGTTCTTATTTTTCCATCTTTAAGTACCGGCATGTTGGTCCCACGCGTGGTGGACGGGTAACAGCAGTTGCCGGCATTGCAAGCCGGCCCAATACTTTTTACATGGGAGCGACAGGCGGGGGAGTATGGAAAACAGAAGACTATGGCATGAATTGGAAGAATGTATCCGACGGTTATTTTGCAAGTCCTTCCATTGGCGACATCCAGGTTTCACAATCAAATCCGGAAACGATTTATGTGGGTACGGGTTCAGATGGAATCCGCTCGAATATAATTTCGGGGAAAGGGGTCTACAAATCGGTAGATGAAGGCAAAACATGGAAGTGCGTGGGATTGGAAAAAACAGGACAAATTGGTGCTGTTGAAGTTCATCAGGCAAATCCTGACATGGTTTTTGTTGCTGCCATCGGGCAGGCCTTTAATCCGAATCCGGAGCGAGGAATTTACCGGACTTTGGATGGAGGAAAAAACTGGGAGCAGGTTTATTTCCATTCCGACACCGTTGGTGCTGTTGACCTTGAATTTCATCCCACAAATCCGGATATCATTTATGCCGCACTGTGGCGCGTTGAGCGAAAGCCATGGACCATTGTCAGTGGGGGATTTAAAGCCGGAGGAATACTGAAATCGACCGATGGAGGAAACAACTGGGAGAAATTGGAAAACGGATTGCCTGAGGGGCTAATCGGGAAAATTGACCTTGCTGTTTCGGCGGCCGATCCCGACCGGCTATATGCGCTGGTTGAAGCTCCTGAAGAAACAAAAAAAGGGGGTTTGTACCGTTCAGACAACCAGGGAAAAACCTTTGAACTGATTAGCAATAAAAAGGAGCTTCTCGACCGGCCGTTCTACTACTGTAACATCGAAGCCGATCCCAATAATGCAGATATTATTTATGCCTTGGCAACCGGCTATTACAAATCAGAAAATGCCGGTGAAACATGGAAACGACAAAGTGTTCCACATAGCGACAATCACGATTTATGGATTAATCCAACCAATTCCGACATTCAGATTCAGTGTAACGACGGAGGAGCCAACGTTACACTAAACGGGGGAAAAACCTGGAGTACACAAAACAATCAGCCAACGGCTGAAATTTACCAGGTTGAAGTCGATGACCAGTTCCCATATTGGTTATATGGTGGCCAGCAAGACAACTCAACCATAGCGGTGCCTTCCAATCCTCCCTATAGTCACACAGGAGGAGCCACCAGTTTTTGGATGGCCGTTGGTGGTTGCGAAACCGGTCCGGCTGTACCAAAACCAGGCAATCACAATATCGTTTACAGCAATTGCAAAGGGCGTTTCGGAACCTATAACAAAATTACAGGGCAGGAACAGCAATTTTATGTGGGTGCTGCCAATATGTACGGCCATAATCCCAAAGATCTGAAATACCGTTTTCAGCGTGTTTCTCCTATTCATGTTTCACCACACGATCCCAACGTGATTTATCACTGCTCACAATTTGTACACAAAACCACCAACGATGGAAAAACATGGGAAACCATTTCGCCCGACCTGACAGCCTTTGAAGAGGATAAACAGGTGATTTCGGGAACACCAATTACCCGCGATATAACCGGGGAAGAGTTTTACAGTACCATCTATTCCATTCGGGAGTCATCGCTGCTGGAAGGTTTAATATGGGTAGGTGCCAACGATGGCCCGGTTCATGTGACAAAAGACGGCGGTAAAACCTGGAAGGAGGTTACACCCGATATGCCCACGGGAGGCCGCGTTGATGCCGTTGAACCTTCGCCACACAATGCCGGGAAAGCTTATGTTAGTATTTTACGCTACCAGTTGGGCGATTGGAAACCTTACATTTATAAAACCAATGACTTTGGTACAAGCTGGACACTTATTACCCAGGGAATCCCGCAAGATTATCCGGTACGGGTGGTTCGTGAAGATCCTCACAAAGAGGGATTGCTGTATGCAGGAACAGAGTATGGAATGTTTATTTCTTTTAACGACGGCAATAACTGGCAGGCTTTTCAAATGAATTTACCGGTAACACCGATTACCGACATAAAGATTGCCCGAAAAGACCTGGTTCTATCGACCATGGGACGCGGATTCTGGATACTGGACAACATCTCAACTCTTCATCAACTTGAACGGATAAAATTGGGGGCCGGGTTATTAAGGATTGAAGACAGCTACCGCAGACCACGAACAAGAGGTGGCTCAAATGTAAGCTATTCTTCCCCTGATGCTGAAATCTTCTATTACCTGACCGACAGTGTAAAAGACCAGTTGATTTTGGAGATTTTTAATGAAAAAGGGCAAGTCATTAAATCCTTCAAAAAGGAAGTGAAACAAGAGGAGGCAAAAGAGGAAGGATTAGATATGGCAACAGGGTTTTCCAGTCGTTCGGGATCAACCCCAATTCTGGAAAAAACACCCGGACTGCACAAACTCAAATGGGATTTACGACACATGGGAGCCTGGGACAAAAAAACACCGGGTGGAAGCAATTATGGTCCGCTTGTGGTACCGGGAACTTATAAAGCACGCCTCACCATTGGAACGCAAAAAACAGAACAAAGCTTTTCGGTTCTGATCGATCCAAGACTGGAACATGCCGGAATTTGTGCAGATGATCTGCTAGCCCAGGAAAAACTGGCTTTGGAGATTCGTGATTTTCAATCGGAGGTAAAACAAAGTGCCGAGAAAATAAAAACAGAGCTGGAGGCATACGAAAAGCTATCGAAAAAGAAAAGAAAAAAAGGTGCAAAAAAAATGGAGATATTGATCCAGTTGAATGCGGAATTTGAAACACCTGAAGACAGGTATCAGCAGCCCATGTTACTCGATCAAATCAGCTATTTATCATCGATGATCAACCGTGCCGATCAGCACCCGGGACAAGACGCTTACGACAGATTCAGGGAATTAAAAAACTGGTACGATAAGCTTAAGACGAGGCTTGAAAAAGACCGTCTTATTCATACATAATTTTAATACAATAAAAGCAAAAAAAAGGAAAAATACCTAACCCCATGTTTTCGAGGGGGTTACCTTTTGTTTGTTTTTGGTATATATATATGGTCGGACGCCATTAAGTATTCTTTCAAGTACACATTTTTCACCAAAGGGTGAAAATATTTTTTGAACCTGACCTTAAATTGTGATTAAGGATACTAAAAATGGCTGCATAAGCAAAGCACCAATAAGGGTTATAACTGATTGTAAATCTGTTTATCTAATAAAATTCTGTTGTATGAAACCGGTAGCTAAGATTATCCACAGAACCTACGTATCGTATTTACCAACCGCCTTCCCAGCTCACTATTATGGTATGCCCAACGGGAAAATCTTCCTGGTTTTTTCACGCTTTTATGAAGAGGAATTGGGTAAAACCGGTTTGGAATTTGTTTTTGCCGAACACAAGGATTTTTATTTCGACTATAAAAACGATACGATACTTCCGGCATCGGAGAATTCAAGGCAAGAACCTGTATTTTCCGAGCAGGTGGACTATCCCATGGCCAAATACCATATTTTTAATATTAGCCGGGAATTTAAATCATACGGCCAAGCCCAGATATATTTAAACGAACAAGCCGGTGCCATGATGCAAACGGCCTAGAATTCTGGCTGAAATATAAGTTAAGCTATAATTACTCTACGTCTTTCCTGTTTTGCTCCTTAATCAGTTACCACCCTCACATCTTTAAACATAAACAGGTTATCACTCACTCTTACATCCTTACCGCTGGCCGTTGTTACATTCTTCAAAATGACTTCCTTTGTTTTTACATAGGGAAACTTTTCAACATAGGAATCGTCATTCATTTGTTTATTGAAATTGGCAAAAATGGCAGGCCCCTGGTAATCCTCCACATGGTTTGAATCATCGATATAAAGGTTTTCAATGGTGATCCGTTCCGGCATATAACAGGTATAGCCAAAATTGTGCTGTCCCGAATAGGATCCGTTAACCAGGCTTGCATTGGCTGGTTTGCCACCCGAAGGCACAAAAGTACAATTCCGGATAATAAACTCACCCTCCCAGGTGCTTCCATAATCCGAACGCAGGTTGATAAAACTACTTCCTCTAATGGTAGAATTTTCAACGGTAAACCTTCCCGAGCCAATGGCATTAATTCCCATATGTCCCAAGGTTGAGTTTCGGATTGTCGCATTGGCCACCCCTTTATGGGCATCGAATCGTGAAAAAGTACAATTATCCAACAGCAAATTTTTGCAATAGTTTGAACCCATCAGTCCCCAGTATGTGCGATCGTCAATATTGTTTGTCTGGCTGCAGTTTACAAATGATATATTAAGGCTCCTTCCCAGTGAGATGTCGTAGGTACCCATGGAAACGGGTTTCCCTGCAGCACCGATGGTACGATAGGTTTTATGACCTGTAAAAATGGTATTTTTAACTGTTACATAGGAACAATCACTGACATTAATGAATCCACCGTAGGGTGCGCCATGATCACCCTCGCCGGTTACGCGGTGTTCCAGCCCCTCAACAAGAACATTCGAGCGCCTGATGGCCACGTTCCGGCTGTGGTAATTGTATTTCGATTCGGCCCTGTTGGCAATTGTCGTAAACCTTCCTCCGGAAATGGTAAGAGTTGTCTCATCAATGGGCAGTGCTTTTATATCCGTGATTTGTTCGAAGTCCCAAATGATTGGGGCATCCATATCCACATTTCCATTTTTATCAACCACAAAAATATCAGTCTGGGAAGAGCCGTTGTTTTGGTTCAGTCCATACCGAATGTAATGTTTTACATGGGAATTGGTAGCCCGCACGAGACACGTGCCGGGCAGAGAAACATCCAGTTTCTCCTGATTTCTTTTGAGCGAAGATATCCCCTCGAGTGTGAATTCCTGTTTCGTGGAACTAACCATAAAAACAGATGCATTGCGATCCTCAACATCGGTATCGTCGATAATAAAAGCCGCCGTTCCAAAATCGGTGTCGGTCTGAATAACAGCCGTGCGTTTCTTTCCCCCTATGTAATAGGTGGCTCCCTCATCAGCCTTTACAGAAAGCTTGTACCGGTTGGCAATTTCATGTGCAGCTGCAATGGCATTTAGATCGTCGCTTTTGCCGTCGCCTATGGCTCCAAAGTCCTTGTAGTGAACAAATCCGTCGGCTTTAAATTTTTGAATATGCTCCTCACTGATATCAATCACTAATTCGCCCCTTTCGTTTGTGCTCACCTGGATTTCTTCAAGGAGCTTATGGAGCTGACATTGCGCCATATTAACACAAAGAAATAAGAAGAAAAGCAAAAGTGAATTTTTCATAGCGAAAGTGTTTTACACCCAAAATCACGCTAAAGATCAATTAGGTTATTAGTTATTAAGGTTTGCATAAAGGTTAGCATTAACAGTTAATTTTCAAACACAAAAGCAATAAAATTTAAATCGCATGAAAGAATATTCACTGTGGAGGCCCAAAGTATGGTGAGGATACATTGAAATTGCTTTGTAAAACTTAAATCATTAAATGGTTATTACACCGAGTTACACAAAGAAGCACAAAGCTACACAGAGAAAAAAAAGATGCCGCCAACTTTTTATGTTCAGAATTGTTGTGTTTTTTTATATCCCATAATGTTGTATTTTAGAAATTTATCATAAAAGACAAGTTAACATATGTCGCAACTGGAAACCGTAAAAAAGCAACTTGGTAAACCGTACTCCGATCTTAATTTGTTGTTGGAATGCTTTAGGGAGGTATTGATGGAGAACCACGAAGAAGAGCTGGCTAACAGTCTGCCAT
>JBFEWU010000183.1:0-9423 GCA_041546215.1 Draconibacterium sp.
TACTATCTCCCATCGGCTTTAAAAATGAGTATTTCAGCCGTTCAAAAAAAGGTTTATGAACTGGATGGGATATTTATTCCGGCGCATGTAACCCGGCCAGTGAACGGCCTGTTTAGTCAGCTGGGCTTTATCCCTGAAAAACTGAAATTCGATGCCCTTGGAATTGCAGGGAAAATGAAGGAACACCATGTTCGGAAACATTATCTTATAGAAGATAAAATTTCGTTAGTTCATAATTCAGATGCTCATTTTTTAGCCAGGATAGGTACTGCTTTTTCGATATTCAATATCATGGAAATCAGTTTTCAGGAAATAAAAATGGCTCTGAATCAGTTAAATAACCGATTTGTTGAGATTGTATGAGAACACTGTCGGAACACGTGCTGGATATCGTTCAAAATTCAATAAAGGCAAAAGCTACATTGATTGAAATCATAGTTGAAGAAGACAAAATAAATGACCTTTGTACCCTGATTATTAAGGATAATGGTTGTGGAATGAGCAAAGAAGTCCTGGAGCAGGCAGCCAACCCGTTCTTTACATCGCGCAAAACACGAAATGTTGGTTTGGGGCTGTCGCTTTTGAAGCAAAATGCGGAAGCTTCAGGGGGGGTATTCAAAATTGAGTCGATACCCGGAGTGGGGACGAAGGTCGAAGCTTCTTTTCAAATCTCAAATGTGGACAAACCACCTTTGGGAGATATTTGGGAAACTTTTTACCTCACTCTGATCAGCTTCGATGAGGGAGATCTGGAGTACAGGCATACAACCGAAAAGGGTGAGTTTGTCATTCGCTCAGGAGAATTAAAGGAGATGCTTGGCGAAGTTTCATTTCAACAAAAAGAAATCAGAGAGGGAATAATAGAATTAATCAGGACAAATCTTGTAGAATTGAAAGTGAACAAATAAACCAATATACTATTAATTGATATGGCAAAAATTAAATCATTGGCTGACCTTCGGAAAATGAAAGAAGAGGTTCAGTCGAGAATCAAGCTGAGGGAGAATAGCGATAACCCGGAACAAGTTGTTCAAATTAAGGTTGGCATGGCCACCTGTGGAATTGCATCAGGTGCGAAAGAAACGATGAAATATTTTGTTGAAGAATTGGAACAGGAGGCCATTGATGCTGTTGTAACCCAAACTGGTTGTATGGGATACTGCTATGCCGAACCCACTGTAGAGGTTACTTTGCCCCAAAAGGATCCTGTGGTTTTTGGACATGTGAAAAAGGAGAAAGCACGCGAAATTATCGATGTTTACATTAAACGTGGTGAACTTGTGGACGGAATTATTCCTGTGAACTTTAAAACCATTGACGATTAAATAACTTCAACGATTTACTTATGACCGATTATAAAATGCACCTGCTTATCTGTGGTGGAACAGGATGTAAAGCTTCGGAGAGCGATGAAATTAAAAACAGGCTGAACGAATTTCTTGAAGAATTCGAATTGCAGGATGAGGTACAGGTGGTTCTTACCGGCTGCTTTGGTTTTTGTGAAAAGGGACCCATTGTAAAAGTACTTCCTGACAATACCTTCTACACACAGGTAAAACCGGCTGATGTTGAGGAAATCATTCAAGAACACGTGGTAAAAGGACGCCCGGTGAAACGATTGCTCTATACCGATCCGAACTCCGATCAGCAGATCAGCGATTCCAAAGGAATGGATTTTTATAAAAAGCAAATTCGCATAGCACTTAAGAATTGCGGTTTTATAAATCCTGAAAATATCGAAGAATACATTGCACGGGACGGGTATGAAGCCTTGGGCAAATGCTTAAGCGAAATGACACCCGATGAAGCAATAAAAATTATAAAAGACTCCGGACTTCGGGGACGAGGTGGTGGTGGCTTCCCCACAGGTTTGAAATGGGAAATCACAAAAAATGTGGAAAACGATCAAAAATATGTGGTTTGTAATGCCGACGAAGGTGATCCAGGAGCGTTTATGGATCGCTCAATTTTGGAAGGTGATCCGCATTCGGTAATCGAAGCCATGGCAATATGCGGCTACTGTATCGGTGCCGATACCGGACTGGTTTACATTCGTGCCGAATATCCACTGGCCATCCAACGCCTGAAAACTGCCATAAAACAGGCCGAAGAATATGGTTTGATTGGTGATGACATTTTGGGTAGCGGATTCAATTTTAAACTTGAGTTGCGCTATGGCGCAGGCGCATTTGTCTGTGGAGAGGAAACGGCGCTTATCCACTCAATGGAAGGTTTGCGCGGCGAGCCTACTTTTAAACCTCCTTTCCCTTCGGTTTCAGGTTATATGGGTAAACCAACCAATGTTAATAATGTGGAAACCTTTGCCAATATCCCGGTAATTATTATTAAGGGAGCCGGGTGGTTTAGCAGTATTGGAAGCGAAAAATCGAAAGGAACCAAGGTTTTTGCCCTGGCCGGAAAAATCAATAATGTTGGATTAATTGAAGTTCCCATGGGAACAACCCTCCGGGAAGTTATTTACGATATCGGTGGTGGAATTAAAGATGGGAAGGCATTTAAAGCGGTTCAAACCGGTGGACCATCGGGAGGTTGTTTAACGCAGGATGATTTAGATATTCCCATTGATTACGATAACCTGCTTGCTTCCGGATCGATGATGGGGTCGGGGGGTATGATCGTAATGGATGAAGACGATTGTATGGTGTCAATTGCAAAATTTTACCTGGAATTTACACTGGAAGAATCATGCGGGAAATGTACACCCTGCCGCATTGGCAATAAACGTCTTCATGAAATTCTGGATAAAATCACAGAAGGCAAAGGCGAGTCTGAAGATATCACGCGACTAAGAGAATTAAGTGATGTTATTAAAGATACTTCGCTTTGTGGTTTGGGTCAAACGTCTCCCAATCCGGTGCTTTCAACCATCGCAAATTTCGAAGGCGAATACAAGGCACATGTTGAAGAGGGGAAATGTCCTGCAGGACAGTGTAAATCATTATTGCGTTACGATATCGTTGAAGATTTATGTACCGGCTGTACATTGTGTTTCCGAAACTGCCCGGTTGGAGCAATTACCGGTGAACGCCGTGCACCGCACTTCATCGATCAGTCGTTGTGCATTAAATGTGGCGTTTGTTTCGAAAAATGCAAGTTCAATGCCATTACTCTCAATTAATCAGGAAACTTGAAAATTATGGATACAATAAATCTTACCATTGATAATAAAGCGGTTGTGGTAAAACAAGGAACCACAATTTTAGAAGCGGCATCAGGTATTGGAATTGATATTCCAACTCTTTGCCACATGAAACTCGATGATTTGAACATTGAAAATAAACCCGGTGGGTGCCGCATTTGTGTTGTTGAGGTGAACGGACGACGGAACCTGGCCCCGGCGTGTTGTACCGATGTCGGCCAAGGGATGGAAGTGAGTACTCACTCCATGCGGGTAATAAATGCGCGCCGTACTGTGATGGAATTAATATTGTCCGATCATCCTTTCGACTGTCTCATTTGTGCCAAATCGGGGCATTGCGATTTGCAGGATATGGCCCAGGATCTGGGAATTAGAGAAATACATTATAAAGGCGAACAATCGACCTATCGTGAAGATACCTCGCCGGCCATTAACCGTGAAATCGACAAGTGTATCATGTGTCGCCGGTGCGAAACCATGTGTAATGATGTGCAAACCGTTGGTGTTCTTTCTGCCATTAACCGGGGGTTCGATTCGGTCGTTTCACCGGCTTTCGAAATGAATCTCGATCATTCGGTTTGTACCTATTGCGGACAGTGTGTTGCCGTTTGTCCTACCGGCGCATTAACAGAGGTTGACGAGACTGGGAAAGTAATTCGTGCCTTGTCCGATCCTACAAAAACCGTAATTGTTCAGACAGCTCCTGCTGTGCGTGCCGCTTTAGGTGAAGAATTTGATATGGAAGCAGGTACACTGGTAACCGGTAAGCTGGTAGCTGCTCTTCGACGTCTTGGATTCGACCATGTTTTTGATACCGATTTTGCGGCCGACCTAACCATAATGGAAGAGGGAACCGAGTTGCTAAGTCGGCTTGGCAGGCATCTTGATGGAGACAAAGACGTAAAATTACCCATACTTACTTCTTGTTGTCCGGCCTGGGTGAAGTTCTTCGAGCATCAGTTCCCGGAGATGATGGATATTCCTTCAACGGCACGATCGCCACAGCAAATGTTTGGTGCCATTGCCAAAACTTATTTTGCCGATAAAATGGGCATTAAACGCGATGATATGGTTGTGGTTTCGATTATGCCATGCGTGGCCAAAAAATATGAATGTGGCCGTGATGAGTTTAAAACCAATAATAATCCGGATGTGGATCACGCCATTACCACGCGTGAGCTGGCAGCTTTAATAAAACTATCGAATATTGATTTTAGATCGTTGCCTGACGAAGACTTTGATAATCCGCTGGGAGAATCAACAGGTGCCGGTGTGATTTTCGGTACAACAGGTGGTGTAATTGAAGCCGCGGTTCGTACAGCATATGAACTGCATACAAAAAAAGAATTACCAAAAGTAGATTTTGAAGAGTTACGTGGCATGGAAGGAATTCGTGAGGCAACAATCGATTTCGATGGATTGCCAATCAGAATTGGTATTGCACATGGCCTGGGCAATGCACGTAAACTTCTGGAAGATATACAGGCAGGGAAAAGCGAATTCCATGCCATAGAGATAATGAGCTGCCCGGGAGGATGCATTGGTGGCGGTGGCCAGCCTTATCACCATGGTGATGCAAGCATACTGAAGAAGCGCCAGACCGCTATTTACCGGGAGGACGGTAAAAAGGAGATTCGCAAGTCACATGAAAATCCATACATTATAAAACTTTATGAAGAGTTCCTTGGAGAACCGATGAGCGAAAAAGCACATCACCTGTTGCACACCGAATACTTTGATCGCACATAGGATTAGTACACATTGGTCATTGGGGAAAATGAATGATTTGGAAGAGCAGAGAGCAAAGAACAAAGACTAATGGTTGATTACAATTATGATGTTAATTTCAAAAGAGAGAAAATTTAAATAATCATGTCAAAAATAAAATTAGCAGAAAATACAATACAACTCATTCTCGATATCTGTGCTGAGTTTGAGAACAAAGAAGGGGAACTCATCAATGTGCTTCATAAAGTTCAAAGCAAACTGGGTTACCTCCCTGCAGAGGTTCAGGAAGTTATTGCAAAGGGATTAAACTGCCCGGTGGCCAAAGTATATGGGGTTGTAACATTTTACAGCTTTTTTACAATGATTCCGCAGGGCGAATTTCCCATTTCAATTTGTATGGGTACCGCTTGCTATGTGCGTGGAGCCGAACAGGTACTTGCCGAATTTAAACGCCAGTTAAAAGTGGAAGTAGGCGAATCTACCGGCGATGGTAAGTTTTCCATTAACTGCCTGCGCTGCGTTGGAGCCTGTGGCCTGGCACCGGTAGTTACGGTTGGTGAAAAAGTGTTTGGGCGCGTTGCTCCAAGCGAGGTAAAAAAAATTATTACTGAATTTAGAGATGGCACAGCTGATGATGTAAAATCGGCTTAATCCAGGTTAAACTAAATTAAAGATAAAAGTGCATAAATCCCTTCGTCATTTGGCGGAGGGATTTTGTTTTTAAGGTATGATTATCCTGAAAGACTTTTGATAAACTGAATGGAACGCTCGTTAAATGCATCGGGTTGGTCGATGTTGCAAACATGGCCGCTGTTACGAATTACTTCCAGTTTCGAGTTAAAATGTTTTTTTACCAAATTCGTAACCATGGGTAAAAACATATGGTCGCGGTCGCCCATTAAATAAAGCACGGGTGCCGAGGCTTCCTTGATCAGGAATTCCTGAAGTTGGCCTTTAATCTCGGTGGACATATCCAGCCACTTTTTAAATTCGCGCTCACCCAGGCGAATGGCTTCCTTTATAAAGAGTTTGCGTGATTCCACATCCTTTTTATACGGGATTAAAATCCAGGCATTAATTTTATACAGCCACATGTATGGAATTATGGATTGCAGCAACTTTGCCGTAGAAACCAATGCCCGTATTCTTGAATTGAACTGAATGACAGCACCACCCAGAATGATGGATTCAGCCCTGCCGGGAGCCAGTTTGTCCATGGCACGAATCACAATGCATCCCAGTGAAATTCCAACCATATGCGCCTTCTTGATTTGAAGGTGGTCCATGGTTTGAATAACGTCCATGGCTATTTCGTCGAACTTGTAAATCTCAGCCTGGGTATATTCTTTTTTCGATTTTCCATGCCCGCGCAAATCAACCAATAGTACATTGAAATGCTTCTTGAATTCACGTAATTGTCTGAACCATACTACATTGCTGCCTCCGGCTCCATGGATAAACACGACCCATGCCTTCGATTCTTTATGTAGAAATGTTTTGTGATATAACATGGCTCAAAAATATGACTATTTTAAACAACACCAAACACCATCACATTGTTGCGCAAAGGCCGGAAGTAATTTACTCCTCTCTACAGGTCTGAATAATCTGTCGGATGGCACATCCACTTGTCGATGTGCGAAACCGTATTTGCATATTCTGCTTTGTTTTTCAACACCTCCCAGTCGGGGTGATTTCTAAAGGCGTTCCAGCATGCTTTGTTCGATTCCATATTTTTGTACGAGGTCATGTACATGAGGTTGGGCATTGCCGCGCCCGAAAGTACCTCACCGTAGAAAATGGCATTTGCCCCAATGGATTTAAATATCTTTGTTTCGCCACCCTCGTTGAACATGTGTACTTTTTTACGCCAGATTTTTTCTGTGGCTCCCTGGTAACTTCTTAATTCGAAAATTTGTTCGCTTTTGGGTGTGTTAAAATCTGGAGCAAAAAACTTTGGTTGCGACGAAAATGCCCGGAGTAAAATGGATTCCAATCTTTCATAGGGAGGATTGTCGTGTTTTGCATTAATGTAATCGTCGCCAGCCTTTAGAAACATTTCGTCGGATAAGATTTTGTCTTCTATTTTTTCTGCCTGGTTTAAATCTTTTATGGGAATAAAAACAAAAATTTTGGTGCCATAGTCCTTGCTGTCTGCCATGGGTTTAAAAACTCCAATGGTTTTAATTCCGGCTTTATGGAGAGCCGGCAAATACGCATCTTTTAAATAATTGTCAATCCTGTTTTCCTGTGTTTTGTCCTTTATGGTATACACCTTAATTTGATAATAGTCGCGCGCGGAAAGGGTAAGGGAACATAAGAAAGCGAATACGAATAAAAGTGCTGCAATAGATTTTTTTGAATTCATGATATCAGATTTAGATTTTGGTTTAAAATAATTATTTTGTTTTTGGTTTAAAACCCTGTAATTTATTGAATAGACTATAGAACAAAGAACAAAGAGCAAAGAGCTTTTGAATATTAGAATATCGGAGTATTAGAATATTAGAATTTATTGTCCAAGCCATTCATCAATTCCGGTGCCATTGTTGTCGTTGTTGTCGTTGTTGTCATTATTATCAGAGGTGGTAATACTGTATCCTTCATATCTTTTTAACTTTCAAAGTCATTAATCAATAATCACTAATCAATTTCTTCGGTCTCCGTTCTTCCTTTGAGCATTCAGCTTTCAGCTTTGAGCTTCTTCCGTCTTCGGTCTCCGGTCTTCCCCTCCATTCTATTCTTAAATCCATGTATTTCCAATGCATAGTGTTTAAGTTGTGAAGATATTAATTTTCTGCCAATCTATACTCAACCTTTTGTAGCTCTTTATGAGTTTCGGCAAGCATTTCTTTTAAGGGAAGGTTTTCAGGAACCTTTGAGCAGTCAATTTTTGCCAGCTTATCGCTAGTGGGCAGCAAGCCCGGATACCAGTGACTTTTCTCAAGAAATACTTTGTAACGGTATTTGGCGTAATCCTTCATGTCGTAGCATTTCCAAAGTTTTCGCAAACGAAGTACTTCAGGGATATTGATTCCTGAAGGATCGTTCAGCAAGGAAAAACCATCGAAAAATGCATGCTGATCGTCATCCACAAAACGATCCAGGCTGTTTTTTATTTGCTGGTCCTGTTCATCCCAGATTTCATTTTTTTTGAAAGTGCCTTTTGTTTCCTCAAAGTGTTCGGGCTCGGTAATTCCAAAGCTTAAGGTATGCACTGCCCTGTTTTTCAAACAAAACCTTGCATTCCACTGGATTGGAGTGAGAGGAGCAGTGGCTTTTTTAATCTTTTGAGGTGCCTTAAATAGTTGTCCCCCTTTGTCGTTAGGTGAAATAATAAAAACACCCATATCATTTGCTCCGGCAGCCTGAACCGCAGCTAAATTTCGTTGGTTGAAATAGTAATAATGCAGGTTTACAAATTCAAAAAGTCCTGTTTCAATGGTCTTTTCAATAAGGTCTAGAGGCCCGTGCGTACTAAATCCCACATGTTTAATTACTCCCTCCTCCTTCAATTTTAGTAGTGCTTCAACCGAACCTCCTGATTTGCAGCACTGATGAAGGATTTCGCTGGTGTTAATCCCGTGCCAACCATAAAAATCGAGATAATCGGTTTGCAGTGCCCTCAGCTGATTTTCTACCATGGCGTACATTTCGTCGGCCGTAAACGAATTTCCCTTTGTCATCAGATGGTACGAATTTCTGGGTATAAATAGTTCTTCGTTTAGAACTTTCCCAAATACCGTTTCACTCTTTTTATAACCCCATGCTGTTTCAATATGATTGATCCCGGCATCAAAAGCCATTTTTACGGTATTTTTACACTGCTCAAAGGTATCGTCCGGAATCACATCGCGCGGATTGTCCCAACCGTGTTTAAAGCGCATCCCTCCCAGAGTTATCACACTCAGGTGTTTTTCGGTTTTACCGAAACGCCTGTACATCATCCCTTGCTTTTTGTTTAAAATTTTTTGCATTATTCCTATGAAAATGGCTTCTGCCAAAGTTAAACATATAAAGCAGGGAAACGATTCAGAGCCTGAATTGTTTGCTTCAATTTGCGATTGTCATGAAGAATAAAACCCTGAAAGAATATTTTTTCTTTCAGGGTTACAGGTCTTACTCTTCTTCGCCAACGGGCTCTTTGCCCGTGCGTAATGCTGCATTGGTGGGACTAATGAAATAAATGTAAATGGGATTTTCTTTTCTCAATGTTTCCAGAGTTGATTCAAACTGACAAAGATTAAAATGTAAAAACACCCTGCCATTTGCTGTATCTTGCACTGCTGGTGCAAGTGGAGTCCCATCCGGGAAAAAATATACATATCCGCGGTACTTGTTTCCCTCGTACAGATAGATCCCGACTACCGCCGTCCCCGGGTTGAGGTTTGTTGTTGGGCGGCTAGACCACATTCTGACGGAGTATCCGTCAACTTTAAATGATGCCATAATGTAATTTTAATGGTTGATTTAAAAATTTGTATCACTTCCCCTTTGTTGAATCGGAAAGGTTTAGAGCAAAATAGGAAGACAAA
>JBFEWU010000386.1:0-4396 GCA_041546215.1 Draconibacterium sp.
AATTCTGATATTCTGACATTCTGATATTCTAATATTCTAAATTCCGGCAATCTGAAAATCCAGATATCCTGTCAATCCTTAACACTTCTTACTGAAACATCCGAACATTCTACCATTCGGACATTCCGATATTCTAATATTCTAACATTCCAAAACTGATCCCGTTTATTTTGTTTTTTCGATAATCCAGTTTCTGGCGTTTACAAAAGCCTGGATCCAGGGTGCCAGTTCATCTGCTTTTCTGTTGTCCGGGTAATTTGCCCAGTGCCAGGGTTTGAATGCACGCTCCAGGTGAGGCATCATAACAAGATGACGACCATCATCAGAACAAAGCGATGCAGCGCCAAAATGCGATCCGTTAGGATTCCCCGGATAACCCTCATTACTATACTTCATTGGAATGTTGTATTGCTCTTCGTTGAATGGCAGGTAAAATTTACCTTCGCCGTGAGCGACCCAAATTCCAAGTTTCATTCCGCTCATATTCCCTAACATGACCGAACTGTTTTCTGTAACATCCACATTCAAAAATGAAGATTCAAATTTGCCCGATTCGTTGTGCAGCATTTTGGGCTGAATGCTATGCTCAGGATAAACAACTCCCAATTCAACCATCACCTGGCAACCGTTACAAACCCCCAGGCTTAAGGTATCTTCGCGACGATAGAATTTCTCCAGTGCAATTCGCGCTTTCTCGTTATACTTAAAAGCACCCGCCCAGCCTTTCGCCGAACCAAGTACATCGGAATTTGAGAAACCACCCACAAAGACAATCATATTTACATCTTCCAGGGTTTCCCTCCCTTCGATCAGGTCGGTCATGTGCACGTCTTTTACATCCATGCCTGCCAGGTACATGGCGTAGGCCATTTCGCGGTCTCCGTTTACTCCTTTTTCACGAATGATTGCAGTCTTAACACCCGATGCTGTTCTGCGCTTTAAATCAATTCCCAGGTCAGCAGCTTTACCGCGAAAGTCTTTAAAATCGAATTCAAGTGCATAATTTTTGTAATTCTTAAAACGCTCAAGAGCCAACTCCTCTGTGCTTTGCTTTCTATCCAGTAAATAGGATGTTTTAAACCACAAATCGCGTAGTGTATTGATGTCAAAATCAGCCTCAACGGTATTGTTTACCACCCGCAGTTTTCGGTATGGAACCGGATTTCCAAGAACAATAAACTCAACTCCGGCATCGCTTAATTGTTTTTTCACGACATCGTTATCGGCACATTGAATGACAATCCCCGGATTCTCTGCCAAAAGGATTTTTGCCAGATCTTCTTCATGAAAACCAGTAACATCTACTTTCATTCCACCTTTTGTATTGCTGAAACACATTTCGAGCAAGGTAGTGACCAAACCACCTGAAGAAACATCGTGACCTGCCAGGATTAAATCCTGTTCAATTAATTTCTGAACGGTGTTGAAGGCAGTTACAAATTTTTCCGGATCAGCAACAGTAGGGGCAATTCGTCCCAACTTGTTAACCGACTGGGCAAAAGCACTTCCTCCAAGCGCTCTTTCCATAAACGATAAATCGATGTACAGAATCTCTTTGCTTTCGTCGTTTACCAAAACCGGCTCTACTACTTTTTTAACATCCGAAACTTCGCCCGATGCTGAAATAATAACCGTTCCCGGTGCATAAACCACGTCATCCTTGTATTTCTGTGTCATCGACATGGAATCTTTTCCCGTTGGAATGTTAATTCCCAGAGCACATGCAAAATCACTGGCAGCTTTAACAGCCTTGTAGATGCGCGCGTTCTCACCCGGATTTTTTGCAGGCCACATCCAGTTTGCACTCAGCGATACACTTTTCAAATGCTGGGACATTGGTGCCCAGATAATGTTGGTTAACGATTCGGCAATCGATAATACGGAACCTCTTTCGGCATCCACCAAACCAGCAATTGAAGCATGACCCACAGAAGTTGCCAAACCCGCTTTCCCCTGGTAATCGAGCGTGATAACACCCACATTGTTTAGTGGAAGATGCAAGGGACCGGCTCCCTGCTGTTTTGCAATCCGACCGGTTACCGAGCGGTCGACCTTGTTGGTTAACCAGTCTTTACAGGCAACCGACTCCAGTTGTATAGTATTTTCAACCAGGTCGTAAATTTCTTCCCAGTTGTATTCCAATTCGTCAAACTCAGGAACAATTGTTTCGTCTTCCAATACCGTTTTGGGAGGATTCCCGAACATGTAGCCCAATTGCCAGTCGATGGACTTTTCTCCGGTAACTGAATTCTCAAACGTAAATTGCATATCGCCTGTGGCTTCACCAATTACATACATTGGCGAACGCTCCCGGTCAGCTATCTTTTTGAGTAAATCAACATGTTCCTCTTTAATAACAAGCCCCATTCTTTCCTGCGACTCATTCCCGATTATTTCTTTTTGTGAAAGGGTTGGATCGCCAACCGGCAACTTCGAGGTATCGATTTTACCTCCTGTTGTTTCCACCAGTTCCGAAAGACAATTTAAGTGCCCTCCTGCACCATGGTCATGGATGGAAATAATCGGATTATTATCCGCTTCACTTAAGGCACGTATGGCATTGTAGGCTCTTTTTTGCATCTCCGGATTGGCACGTTGAACGGCATTCAACTCAATGGCATTTTCGAATTCACCTGTTGCCACCGACGAAACGGCGCCACCACCCATTCCGATTCGGTAATTGTCACCCCCCAAAAGAACGACCTTATCCCCTTTTTCAGGATCGTCTTTTAAACTGTCTTTTTTTGCACCAAAGCCAATTCCACCGGCCAGCATAATTACCTTATCGTAACCGTACTTCATAAAGTTTTCGAAATGCTCGAAAGTAAGCACTGATCCGGTAATTAAGGGCTGTCCGAATTTATTCCCAAAATCGCTGGCCCCGTTTGATGCTTTTATTAAAATCTCCTCCGGAGTTTGATACAACCAGTCGCGTTCTTCATTTGCCTGTTCCCATGGACGTTCTGCTTCTGTGCGCGGATATGATGTCATATAAACCGCTGTTCCGGCAATGGGCAAGGCTCCTTTCCCTCCTGCAATACGATCGCGGATTTCACCTCCTGTTCCGGTTGCTGCACCATTGAAAGGTTCAACCGTGGTTGGAAAGTTATGCGTTTCTGCTTTCAATGAAAGCACAGTTTCTATGTCTTTAATTTCAAAGAAATCGGGTTTATTCTGCGTTTTTGGAGCAAATTGCTCAACCACCGGCCCCTGAACAAAGGAACAATTATCTTTGTAGGCCGAAACTATTGAATTCGGATTTTCCCGGGAAGTCTTTTTTATCATCTGAAAAAGCGATGACTCCATCTCTTTTCCATCAATTATGAAGGTTCCGTTAAATATTTTATGACGACAGTGTTCTGAGTTCACCTGGGCAAATCCGTATACCTCTCCATCGGTAAGCGGCCGTCCCATTTCCCTGGAAACACCATTCAGATAATCAATCTCATCGTCGCTTAAAGCCAGGCCTTCCTTTTCATTATATGCTGCAATATCTTCAATGTTTAAAATCGGATCAGGCTCTTTGTCAATGGCAAAAATCTGCTGGTTTAATCCCTCATAAATCGCCTGAAGCATTGGGTCGTAATCCGCCTTTTTATTGTCAACTTCAAAAAACTCTTCCATCCTGCGAATGCCTTCAATCCCCATGTTCTGGGTAATTTCAACGGCATTTGTACTCCACGGAGTCAGCATTTCCTTGCGCGGACCAACATACCAGCCATCTAATTCCTGATGTTTTAAGTAGGTCGCCCCGGAGAAAAGCCATACCAGTTTTTCAATGTTTTCCTGTCCTAAAGATTTTGCAGAATAAACTGCTATAATACTGTTACTTTGAGTTTTAAAAAATTGAATCATTGTGCAGCGTAATAATTATTAACGAACATGTTGTAAAACACGCTGCAAAGATAAAAAATATTCATTGCTGTACGTGACAAGTATCAACAATAAGCCATCAGTTTTTAATATCCCAAGCGTTAAATAGATTTAAATTGACAGTGGATTAAAAAATTCTGGTTTTCTTTAGGTAAAATTTAATATAAATGAACAAGTTTGTTTTGGTATTACTCGCCCTATTTATTTTTGCCTGCAGCCCGCAAAAAAGTTTCCGGAAAACCTATCTGGGCAAACCGATCTCGGAAGCAGAGGCAGAATTAGGGAAAGCGAAAACGGTGTTTGAAAAGGGAGATGGCAAAGAATACATTTTTGAGAAAGTAGAACACTTAAAAAGTACGGAAATTAGTCAGCATAAACTCACCCTCGACCCGATGATTACTCCTCAGGCTACAAAAACAAGCCGCTATACCCTTACGGTTATTGACGGAAGAATCACAAAGGTAAAAGTGGAAGAAACTTATGAGCGGGGAAAAAAGTGAACAATTTGAAGTACAGGTCATCT
>JBFEWU010000078.1:0-15458 GCA_041546215.1 Draconibacterium sp.
AAAGCTGAAAGATTGGCCTGTACCACCAGATGATCGTCCTGCCCTTTAGGAAGGATAATAGAAAGGGTTAAGGAAAGCTCAAAAGAAAAAGTCCGAAGACCGGAGAAGAGAGAATTAAACTTTGCGTCTTTGCGCCTCTGCGGTAAAAATTCTTAGCGTCTTTGCTCTTTGCTCTTTGTTCTTTGTTCTAATTTGTCAAAATAGCTGCAATAAATCGCAGCTTTAAACCAAAACCCAGGTAATAAATTTACGATACAATATCTCGTCGCCTTGCTGCTGGGATTTTCATTTCTCACATTAAAGTTAAAAAGAAATAGAAAGTGTCAAACCATAATTATTTGAAGGGACATACTGGTTTCTGAATTCAATATTGGGATTGAGGTTTAATGAAAACGGCAAACTCCTGTTCGCCATATTTTTAATCTTTGCAATTTTTACGGCGTTAATTATGCTGGACACATAGAAGAATGGAATTCCTGCTGCACCAAGAATAAGAATTGGGGCTCCTATAGCCCCTTCACCCCAGGCAATAGCAAAACCGGCCACAGCTACAACGAAGGAACCAGCCATACCTGAAACAAAGCCCAGTGCGCGCAAGGGTTCTCCAACATAACACAAGCCAAGTCCGGGAATCAAGGACATGGCTCCAATAGCTGCCGGATTGAACTTATCACCCTCCATGTAAGTATAGGACTTGTGCAAATATTCACCTTTTAAGTATTTATAGCTTGTTCCCGATTTTTTTCCAATGATAACAGAAGAACCGTTTTTAAAACGATAGAGTTCAGGATCAATTGAATTGTACTCGAATGACTTTATATTTTTTAAAGAGTATGAGGTTGCAGCCCAGGTTTTACTTTCGTTTGTTATGATTTTTACATAAATATCTGTTTCCGATAAACTATCAATTTTACAGGCCACAGAACTGCCGGTTGCGGTAACAATCAAATCAAGTTTTTGGGCAGCAGACGCGATGGAAATAAAAAGCAGAATTGAAATTAAGCTAAGGTTTTTCATACGTTTAAATTGTTTATTTATTGAGTATCGTATGGAATTCGATGTATTTTAATCCTCCTCCTCCCGCCGGGCGGGACAGGTCGGGTGTGAAAATTTTACATCTTCGTTTCATATGATATGAATAATGGTATATATTTTTAAAATTATAAAATGGAATACAAAGGGTGAATCAATTCCTGAATGATGAAATATAAAGGATTTTATTCCTGGATAAATGTAAGATAATTTTTGAGTCTTTGGTGATGTTCTTGTAAACGGAGCTATAAAGAGGTAAATAAATAATTCCCGGCTTCAATTTTGTATACACTCTGATTATTATCCCGGCCAATAAAACGAATGCTTTTCATCTTTGATACTTCGATTCCGTCAACTTTAATATCTTCCCCGGGAATATAAACTGTTGCTGTGCTATTGGGCGGGACGGATACTTCCCATTCAAATTCACCGGCTTCAATTTTCCAATTACTAATAATTTCGCCAAAGTGGGATTCATGCGTGCATTTTACCCAATTTACACTTTCAACCAGTGCCGGACGAAGAATGATATTTTTGAAGCCCGGATTTTCAGGATCCCATTGAATTCCGGCCAGTCCACGGTAAAACCACCCACCAATGTAGGGGAAGCAGGAGTGAATTTGAGAATAATACCCGTTCCATTGTTCCCAACAGGTTGTTGCCCCTTTTTCTACCATATATCCCCAGCCCGGGAAGGTCTTCTGGTTCACCATAACATCTATCAGGTCATTGTGGTTATTTTCGAGCAGATAATCGAAAGTAATTTGTGTGCCTATCATTCCGGTATTCAGGTGTCCCTTATCTTTCACCAGCAGGGTATGAACATACTTTTCGAACACGGCATCCCTTAGTTCATCGGGGGTGATCCCTGTTTGTAAGGGAAAAATAAGGTACGGTTGTTCTCCGTTTGCATAGCTTGTGTCATTGGGATTGAACCACAGCTTGTGTATGGCTTTTTGAGCCCAGTCCAGTTCATGCTTAAACGCTGATACATCCCCGGCCTTACCCAGGGTTTTTCCGACTTTCATCATAATCTGAAGCAGGTGAGTCCGGTAACAGTTGTTGAAGAACCGGCGTGAGTTGTCATCCACCCATTCGCTCTTATCCATTCCTCTGCGTGGAGGTACCCAGTCGCCCAGATTGGGCCACTTTTCACCTGGGAATATATCCTGGAGAACACCTTCTATACTATGAGCCCCAAGGTATTCGATGTATTTTTTCATGTGGGGATACCCCGCTTCGAGGATCGATGTATCGTTGTAAAAGAGGTAGGTTTTCCATGGAACCACAATACTCATAGCTCCCCAGGCCGGTCCTCCGCCGGTTGGGTGAGGAGTAGGTGCAACAAAAGGAACAAATCCATCTTCCTTCTGTTCGTCCCACCAGTTTTCTGACCACTTGACATACAGGGTTGAAGCATCGAAATTATAACAGCCAACATCCATCGCTGTTTGTCCGTCGCCATAGCCCACTCTTTCGCGATGCGGACAATCTACGGTTTGCCCACCCAGGTTCAGCGCCCGGTACGTCCATCGAACCATCTTATGAATCCGGTTGTAAAGCTCATTTGAACAATTGAAGGAACCAACTTCGGGGACCTCGGTTTCTACCGGAATTGCAAGCAGGTCTTCTTTTGCCGGCAGATAGGCTAAACCCTCAATAAGTGCATACCTGAAACCATGGTAGTTGAATACATTTTGAAACTGTTCATTTTCCTTCCCGGCAGAGATAAATTCATCGCGTTGATTATAAGTTGAAAATCCCTTATACCCCATCTTCACCCGCCATGCTTCTCCCGGATCACGTCCGTCTAAATCTGCATAATGAATGGTGATTTTCTGATCCGGATCAAGTTTATGAAAATTCATCTTTAACATACCCGTAAGGTTGGTCCCAAAATCAACAACAACCGCTGTTTCATCCATCTGCTCAATGGATACGGGAGCAATCTCATCCAGCGTGATATTGTTGCGACATTTCTGGGCCGTACAAGGAACATCCGCCGTTTCCACAGTTACAACTGGCTGCCAGCCATAGGTCGAGCTGTCGGTATCCCACCAGTTCTTATCCATCAATCTTGCATCAACCAATTCCCCACCAAATTTCCCCCATCTCCATTCGCCAATGAGCGATCTTTCGCTTGCCTTGGTTTCCCACGATGCATCGGTTATAATGCTGTGCTTCCTGCCGTTGGTAATTTCAAGTTGTGCCCGAACAAGCGGACTATGGTGCATAACGCCCGGTAATCCTGGAGAATACCATCCTGTTCCCATCCATATTCCCATACTGTTCTTTCCTTGCTTCAGGTAGGGAGCTACGTCGTAGGTGTTATAGTAGGTGCGTTTGCTAAAGTTGGAAACTGCCGGAGCCAGTACCTCCTTTCCCACTTTTTCGCCATTTATGAAAAGTTCATAGTAACCCAATGCTGCAAGGTATAGAGGGGCAGTATCGGGTACCTTATCCACCTGGAAAGAATACCTGTAGTACGGAGAAGTATTTGGGTCGGGCGATCCAATCCATTGAGCGGTCCAGACATCCCTGGAGAGCAATCCCATGGTCCAACAGGCCGCTGTACTCCATGATGATGGCTTCCCATCTTTGTCCCAGATCATCACACGCCAATGGCAATTCATTTGCGATTGAAGAGTTTCGCCTTTGTAGGTCACCTGGGTGGACTGATCGGAATTCACCTTGCCGGTATCCCACAAATCAGGATTCCCCTTACGTAATTTTTCAGGGGTGGAAGCGACAATAATCCGATAGGCAGTTTGTTTTTCTCCCCGGATTCCATCGGATTTAATTTGCCAGCTCAACCGGGGGGACAGTTTATCTATGCCAAGCGGATTGTCGAGATATTCACATTTCATATTCTGAATATGCGATGATGAGATGTCTGTTTGCTTTTGGCATGAGAATAAAACACATGCCACCAGGGAAAGGAAGACTATATTCCAGGATTTGTTGTAATTCATTGCTTGTACGATCTATACTAGTAACTGATGATTTTTTTCTTTTTCCATCATATTTTATTTTAGTTTTTACCGTTGCTGCCTATGATCAGGTAGATATAATCAGGCGATTTCGATTTTTTTTTCGCTTACTCCTGTTACTTGTTTTTTACCAATCGGGGCAATGCCAGTTTATGTCGTACCACCACAATTCGTATGGCAATAATGCTTGCTACGGTTGTGAGTTCGCAAATGGCTTCGGGTACACCCAGGTATTTTAAAAGTAAGTAGATCATTGCCCCGGCTATGCAGGCAGTGGCATATATTTCGCGGTGGAAAATAAGTGGAAGTTCGTTGCATAGCGTATCACGTATTACACCGCCAACAACCGCCGACGAAAGGCCCATCATTACCGCCATTGGCGGATCGATATTCATTAAAAGGGCTTTTTTCAAACCAAGAATTGTAAACACGGCAATGCCAATGGTATCGAATAAAAACAGGGTACGTTTAAGTTGCATTACCTGCTTGCTAAAAACGATTGTCACGGCCACTCCTGCAATGATCACCCAGAAATAGTTGATGTTTTGCATCCATGCCACGGGAAGATCACCGAGCATCATATCGCGTAGGGTACCACCGCCAACTGCAGTAACAAAACCAATAACCGTAGCACCAAAAAAGTCGAGACGTTTATTGGCAGCGGTTAAGGTACCGCTGATGGCAAATACAAATGTTCCTATGTAATCGAATACAAGCAGTAAGTCCATACAACAAAGTAAATAAAAAGGATCGATAGTAGCGATCAAAAAGTACTATCCTCTTGTAATAGCCAGGCAACGATTTGTATTTAAATCATTTAGCCGAACTGATCCCATACCTTAAACGATGGATCTACGCGCATATTCCCGACTAGTCAAAACTAGTCGGGATAAATATTTTTAACTCCGAAAAAAATCAAAAGAACATTTCATTATGCTTTGGTGCAGGCGATACACGACACTAGGCTAGTGTGGCTACCATTACCGCTTTAATGGTGTGCATGCGGTTTTCTGCCTGGTCGAATACCACCGAAGCTTCACTTTCAAAAACTTCCTCATCCACTTCCATGGACTCAAGACCGAATTTCTGGAAAATTTCGTCACCAATTTTAGTTTCGCGATTGTGAAAGGCAGGTAAGCAGTGCAGGAATTTTACTTTGGGATTACCGCTAAGATCCATTGTTTTTTTATTTATCTGGTAGGGCAGTAACTGTTTAATTCGCTCAGCCCAGACTTCGTCTGCTTCACCCATCGAAACCCAAACATCGGTGTACAGAAAGTCACAATCTTTAACCGCTGTTGCCACATCGTTTGTAATGGTAATTCTTCCACCTGTTTGTTCGGCTATTTTGCGGCATTTACTTTGCAGTTCATCACTGGGTTGGCATTCTGCCGGTGCTGCTGCACGGAAATCCATACCCAGTTTTGCAGCACCAACCATTAAAGAATTGCCCATATTGTTTCGGGCGTCGCCCAAATAACAAAATTTAATTTCCGATAGTGGCTTATTGGAGTGCTCTTTCATGGTTAAAAAATCGGCGAGTATCTGTGTGGGATGAAATTCATTGGTAAGACCATTCCATACCGGTACGCCGGCATATTTTCCCAATTCTTCAACAATGCTCTGGCCAGCACCCCGGTATTCGATGCCATCGTACATGCGACCCAAAACCCGGGCTGTGTCTTTCATCGATTCTTTTTGCCCTATTTGCGAGCCCGACGGACCCAGGTAGGTAACTTGTGCTCCCTGGTCGTAGGCTGCTACTTCGAAAGCACAGCGTGTGCGTGTGGAAGCTTTTTCGAAAATGAGAGCAATGTTTTTGCCCCTGAGTTGGGCTTGTTCGGTACCGGCATATTTTGCTTTCTTTAAAGATGCTGAGAGCTCCAGCAAAAAGTTTATTTCTTTGGTGGTGAAGTCCAGTAGCTTCAGGAAATTTCTGTTTTTTAAGTTAAATGCCATAATTTATAAGTTTTCTCTTGTTTTATAATCTGTTTTTTGGTTAAAAGCCTGCAATTCGTTGCAGTTATTTCGTTTAAATTAGAACAAAGAACAAAGAGTAAAGAAGCAGTGATCAGTGGTGACAGGATGTCCGGATTCCTGGATTTTCAGATTCCTGGATGTTGTTGTTGTCGATAGTGCTCTTTCATCTTTACCAAAGGGATTCCTTCGGCGCAGCTTTCAGCTTCTTCAACCATTGCTCCATTCTAATACTCTTATATTCTATTCTTCCAATTCCGTTTGTCTTTCTTCCTGGTTTAAACCTATATATTTCTAATGCACAGTATTTCAATCATGTACTTTGTGCCAGTCTATGTCAGTTTCAGGTTTAATCTTCATACTCCATGGTAATCTTGGAACCATAACTTTTGTCCTCCAGTTTTGTGGCTTCAGTAATTACGCTTTTCGCTCCGCCCTGTTCAATAAATCGTAAGCATGCCCGTATTTTTGGCTCCATTGTTCCTTCAGCAAATGTACCCTTTTCAAGGTGTTTTAGGGTGTCTGCATAATCTAAAAATTCAAGTTTTTCCTGCTTCCCGGTACCATAATCTTTGTAAACGAAGGGAACATCAGACAGTATGTATAGCTCGTCGGCTTTTATGTTTGAGGCCAAGAGACTGGAAGCCATGTCTTTATCGATCACGGCATCCAGCGTGCGGACATCGTTATTTTCATCGAAATATACAGGAATGCCACCACCACCTGCAGCAATTACAATGTTCCCGTTATCCGTTAGCTGTTCGATGATCTGACGGTTCACTATACTTAAGGGAGAAGGAGAGGGAACAACCCTTCGGTAGCCGCCTGTGGTTTTCGATGATGTTTTGAAAATCCACCCTTTTTGGGCGGTCAGTTGATCTGCTTCCTCTTTTGTGTAGACCTTTCCTATTCGTTTTGATGGATTTTGAAAAGCCGGATCGTCTTTATCTATTTCAACAAGTGTAACCATGGAAATTACATTTTTTTTTATGCCGTATTTATTCAAAACATTACGCATCATTCTTTCAATCATAAACCCGATTCCTCCCTGCGAATCTGCCACGCAAATATTCAGAGGCATTGGTGCAATGTTGTACAATTGTTCGCCAGCATCGTTACGCATGAGTATGTTGCCAACCTGTGGCCCGTTCCCGTGTGTTATAACCAGTTCGTACCCTTCTTTAATTAAATGCACCAGGTTTTCCAGTGTGTCTGTAACGTTTTTTTCCTGTTGAACAATAGTTCCCAATTCATTCCCTCTGAGTATGGCATTGCCCCCCAAAGCAATCACAGCCAATTTCTTCTTCATTCTTACGTTCTGTTTATGTTAGTTAGGTAACAAACTTATGAATAAGGGAGAAGAAAAGAAATAGTAAATCATGGGATTTTCAGGATTCAAAGCTATTATAAAACAGGCTTTTAGGATTGATCTTTCAATCTGGAAAACAGGTTGTGGAAATTCTGATAATTTCATAATTTTTAGCCATGTTTTGTTAACAGTTTATTCTTAATATGATTCTGTTTTAAGAAAGGAACTTACTGTGCCTACCTTATTTTTTTTAGTAAATTTGCGTTCAATTTAAAAATTTCCCGATGGCATTTAAACGAAAGAAAAAGCCCATTAAAGCAAATAAAAGACCAGCAACCAGGAAAACTGCCAAAAAGCGGACCTCCATTTTTAAAAATGAAAAGGCTCGGTTTATTCTGGGTGTATTGTGTTTATTGATGGGAGCCTATCTCCTAATTTCTTTTGTTTCGTTTTTGTTTTATGGTGCAGCCGATCAAAGTATTATGGATTCGGGCTGGAAAGAGTTTTTATTTAACTCTGAACTAAGGGCAAAAAACAAGGGGATGAAGCTAGGTGCTTATCTTTCAGAAGTAATTATAAACGGGGGCTTCGGAATAGCATCCTTTATATTCATATATATAATTGTCATTAGCGGTTTAAAAATTCTGGGCAGAACAATTGGCAAATATAGCAAGAGCTTAATTTATAGTATTATAACTATTCTTTGGGTGTCGGTGGCCCTTGGATTGTTATTCAATAAAAGTGAAACCGGTTCCTTCATATACTGGGGCGGCCACTATGGATTTGTATTAAGCAGCTGGTTACGATCTTTAATTGGCATTGTAGGACTGATCTTCTTGTTGTTTATAACAGGATTGACAATAGTTATCATTCGTTTCGATCAGGCATTGCCAATGATTAAAAGTATTTTTCAGTCTCGGACAAAAGACAAAGCCCAAACCGATGATGATTTGGATATGGAGGAGACGAAACCAGGATCTGAATTCCCGGTTGAAGATGATGCAATATTGAAAGTAATTGACGATGACGATGTGGTGCGAGCCATATTTGAACCGGATGCAGCTGAAGAGGAAAAACTTGCACCTGTTGTATCAGATATCGAGATTGAAGAGGCTGAAGATGAGGAAGTTGTTTCTGTTGAAGATGAGGAGAAAAATCTGACTTTGGTGGTTAAACCAAAGGTAGAAGAGGAAAAGACAGACAAGGTGCTACGTGAAGAATTGGAAGATTATGATCCAACACTGGATTTATCGAACTATAAATTTCCCGGGCTTGATTTGTTGGAAGACCATAAATTCGGAAATGCGGAAGTTAAGAACGAAGAACTGGTTGCCAATAAAAATAAAATTGTAGAAACGCTCCGGCACTATAAAATTGAGATCACAAAAATCCGCGCAACCATTGGCCCAACGATTACTTTGTATGAAATTGTTCCGGCACCGGGTGTGCGAATCTCGAAAATTAAAAATCTTGAGGATGATATTGCTTTAAGTTTGGCTGCCTTGGGAATACGTATTATTGCACCTATTCCCGGGCGCGGAACCATTGGTATCGAAGTGCCAAACCAGAGTCCTGAAACAGTTTCGATGCACTCAATCATTCGTTCGAAGAAATTCCAGGAAAGTAATGCCGAATTACCGGTGGCGCTTGGTAAAACAATTTCCAACGAAACCTACATGTTCGATCTGGTTAAAATGCCTCATATTTTGGTGGCTGGTGCAACCGGACAGGGAAAATCAGTGGGTATAAATGTAATTATAACCTCCTTGCTTTATAAAAAGCATCCGTCACAATTGAAGTTTGTTTTTATTGATCCGAAAAAGGTGGAACTGAATATTTATGCGGTGCTTGAAAAACATTACCTGGCAAAGTTGCCCGATGCAGAAGAACCAGTAATTACAGATATTCAGAAAGTTAAAAACACTTTGAACTCGGTAAATATTGAAATGGATGCGCGCTACGATCTGTTAAAAGCCGCTCAGGCACGCAATATAAAAGAGTACAACAAAAAATTTATCAGCCGAAAATTAAATCCGGAAAAAGGGCATAAATTCATGCCTTATATTGTTGTAATTATCGATGAGTTTGCCGATTTGATTATGACTGCCGGTAAGGAAATAGAATTGCCAATTGCAAGAATTGCACAGTTGGCAAGAGCCGTTGGTATTCATATGGTTATTGCCACGCAACG
Organism: Draconibacterium sp.; assembly: GCA_041546215.1. Classification (GTDB taxonomy): domain Bacteria; phylum Bacteroidota; class Bacteroidia; order Bacteroidales; family Prolixibacteraceae; genus Draconibacterium. Next base: position 9,500 of record JBFEWU010000078.1, read on the forward strand.
TCCGTCCACTAACATTATTACCGGTGTAATTAAAGCAAATTTTCCGGCGCGAATCGCGTTTAAAGTTGCATCAATGATTGATTCGCGAACTATTCTGGACAGCCCGGGTGCTAACCAGTTAATTGGGCGTGGGGATATGTTAATTGCCCAGGGAAGCGAGATGACTCGCGTACAATGTGCTTTTGTGGATACACCTGAGGTCGATAAAATTGTAAACTTTATTTCGGACCAAAGGGGTTACCCAACTGCCTTCCTATTGCCCGAATACGTTGGTGATGACGAGATTGGGCCAGGTGACGTTGATTTGAAGAACAGGGATGAATTATTTGAAGATGCAGCCCGGATCGTTGTGCTGAACCAAATGGGATCAACTTCAAGTTTGCAACGAAAATTTCAAGTGGGTTATAACCGGGCCGGAAGATTAATGGATCAGCTGGAAGCCGCTGGAATTGTTGGACCCAGCGAAGGTAGTAAAGCGCGTCAGGTATTGATTCAGGATGAATACACATTGGAACAGTTATTGAATAGTTTATAGATAAAGACATAAGGATGAAAAGCATTTTAATACTATTGGCGGTATTGTTGACAACCAATTATGGATGGGCGCAAGACGCAAAGGCAAAACAAATACTGGATAAAGTAAGTGAAAGAACACGGACATATACAAGTATTTATGCCGATTTTACTTTTTCGATGGAAAACAAGGAAATGGAAATTGATGAGAAAAATGAAGGTACTATAAAGTTAAAAGGGCAAAAATATTGTCTGCAACTGCCCGGTGTTGGGGTCGAAGTTTTTTCGGATGGTATTACACTTTGGAATTACATGAAAGAAGGAAACCAGGTTACCATTTCAAATATTGACGATGAAAGCAGTGAGCTAATGGATCCATCTTCAATATTTACCATTTATGAACGTGGTTTTAAATCGGAATTTGTGGCCGAGAAAGAAGTGGGAGATAAAAACATTTACCAAATTAATTTATTTCCCGATTCAGAGGAACATGATGTGTCAAAAATTGAGGTTTCGATCGATAAGGCTACCATGATGATTTCTGAAGCAAAGCTGCATGGCACAGATGGGAATTTATATGGTATTTTTGTGAAAAAAATGGAAATCAATAAAAACTTTTCCGATTCTGACTTTGTATTCAATAAAGCCAGGTACAGCGATGTTGAGGAAATTGATTTTCGATAAAAATTTGTGAGAATAGCTTCGGATTTTCAGACGAGGACAACGGAAAAGTCCGAAGACTGAAGGAATTGATTAATGATTATTGTCTATTGATTAATCAGGATTTTCAGATATTCAGATTTTCGGATATTCAGACAATCGGAATTGGAAGATTAGAATATAGGAGGATTAGAATATTAGAATGGAGGTGAAGACCTGAGGCTGAAGGAATTGATTAATGATTATTGTCTATTGATTAATCAGGATTTTCAGATATTCAGATTTTCGGATATTCAGACATCCAGTAATCCAGTAATCTGGTAATCCAGAAAACAATGACAACGAAATGTACTGTATATTTCGGGTTATGGTTTAAGGAATAATTTGTCGGCAGTTGAGATTTCGATAAACGATGCTCCCGCATCTTCACCAAAATGGCCGCCAATGTAAATGACCATATCATCCATTTTTAGTACTTCCAGTTCTATAAGATCCTGGATAGCTGCTTTCTGAATTTTCATCTTGTTCTTTTTGGTTTCCAAAAACGAAGGATGGATGCCAAATGATAAAGCCAGTTCGCGAACAACGCGATGAGAGTGGCATTGCACGTAAACCGGGAATATGGAACGGTGCGCTGCCAGATAACGTCCTGTTTTTCCGGTTGTGGTTGTGGTAACTATCGCATCGGGTTTTAGCTCGCGGGCGGCTCTGATTGCCGATTGTGCCAAATAGGCAGGAATATCCGTTTTTAATGGAATCGTTAATTCCCGTTTGTCACGATCCGGTTCTACCTCTCTCGCAATGTTATCCATTACTTTAACCGCTTCAACAGGGTATTTGCCGTAGGCGGTTTCCCCACTCAGCATGATGGCGTCGGTACCAATATAAATTGCACTGGCAACATCGCTCACCTCGGCACGCGTAGGGCGCGGATGTTCAATCATGGAGTGCAGCATTTGTGTGGCAATAATTACGGGCTTCTGGTGAATAATTGCTCTTCGAACCAATGTTCTCTGAACGGCGGGCAGTTTTTCTTCGGGCAATTCAATCCCTAAATCGCCACGGGCAACCATTATCCCATACGCATTTTCCAGGATCTCATCAACATTGTTAACGCCCTCCAGGTTCTCAATTTTTGCAATAATTTTTATGGGGCTGTTTTGTTCGTCAAGTATCTTTTGAACTTCATGCACGTCTGTTCTGTTCCGCACAAAAGAATGGGCAATAAAATCGAGCTCATTTTCAATGACAAAGCGGATAAATTCTATGTCGCGATCCGATAAGGATGGTAGCTGCATTTCAACACCCGGGACATTTACACTTTTCTTTTTCTTTATCGTGCCCTTATTTTCAACCTTGCATAATAAATAACCATCGTGTTTTTCTTCTACGGTAACGGCTATGTCACCGTCGTCGATCAATATTTTATTGCCAATTTCAAGGTTGTCGACAAATCCTTCGTAGTTAACACAAACGTTCTTGATTTTTGTATTTTGCCTGGAAAATGAGAATGCAATCTTTTCTCCCTCCGAGACCTCAATTTCATTCTGAATTGCACAGGTTCTGATTTCAGGACCTTTTGTATCGATCAGAATGGCTATTTTATCAGAGACAGCTCTGATATTTTCAATCATTTTTTTACCACTTTCAGTAGTAATATGTGCGGTATTAATTCGGGCAACATTCATCCCTGCATTATACAGCGATTTTATGAATTCTACGTCGCATCGAAGGTCAGATATGGTGGCTACAATTTTAGTCTGTCTCATCCTCTTTAAATTTTAAGGGCGCAAAAATAGAATAAATGGCCGTCATCTAATGAAATAAGCGTGAATCTGACATTAAACTTAAGATAAGCTAATTTCTTTCATTTTTAATCAATTTACAAAACTTTGAACTGCCAACCAATAGGATTGCAATCCAAATCCCATTATGCATCCTTTGCATACCGGTCCGATGAGCGATTTATGCCTGAAATCTTCGCGCGTAAGCGTATTGGAAATATGAACCTCGATAACCGGTGTATTTATTCCGGATACCGCATCGCGAATGGCGACTGAAGTGTGGGTGTATGCCCCGGCATTCAATATGATCCCGTCAAAACTGAAGCCAAATTCATGCAGTTTGTCAACCAGTTCGCCTTCAATATTTGATTGATAATATGTAAACTCAATTTCAGGGAAAGCATCTTTTATCGTATTAAAATAACTTTCAAAATTCTCGGAACCATAAATGGATTTCTCCCGAACTCCAAGTAAGTTGAGATTTGGACCATTGATAATCAATATCTTCATTTATTTCAATTTTAATTTATTTTATAGTAACTTTATTTAGAACAGAACGTAATTATTTTTGTTATACTAGTTAATACTACGGAAATTATGACAACCAGAGCTACGTAAACAGACTTTAAAATTAACTTTAATTGGTATATTATGAAATGGGAAGATAGTAAAAAGGGTTATGAAAGTTATCTCAAATTGGAAAAGTCGCTCTCTCAAAATTCCAATGCGGCCTATATTAACGATATAAATAAGCTAGTTGATTTCCTGAATGAAAATTATAAGGGAGTTGTGCCGGATAAAGTAAAATTAAATCATTTAAAGAGTTTTGTTGAATGGTTAAACGAACGAGGTGTGAGTCCAAGAACCCAGGCCCGGACGATTTCAGGAATAAAATCGTTTTATAAATATTTATTAATTGAAGGCACTATTACAAGTGATCCTACGGCTTTATTGGAATCGCCAAAAATTGGTCGAAAACTTCCCGATATTTTAACGATGGAAGAAATTGACTCGTTGATTGATGCCATAGATTTAGCCAAAGCAGAGGGGCAAAGAAATAAAGCCATGCTTGAAACGCTATATAGTTGTGGACTCAGGGTATCGGAACTTGTAAACCTGAAAATTACCAATTTATTTTTCGAACAGGGATTTATTAAAGTTGAAGGTAAAGCAGACAAAGAACGTCTGGTTCCGGTTAGTGGCAGGGCAGTGGAAGAGATTAACAAATACCTGAGTAATTACCGGAAAACTTTACGTGTAAATAAAGATAGCGAGAATGTATTGTTTTTAAACAGAAGAGGACGGAAGCTCAGTCGGGTAATGATCTTTACCATCATAAAAAATCTTTCGGAGAAAGTTAAGCTGGATAAAAAGATTAGTCCGCATACTTTCCGACATTCGTTTGCAACACATTTAATTAATGGTGGAGCCGATTTGCGCGCTGTCCAGGAAATGCTTGGACACGAATCGATTTTAACTACCGAAATATATACCCATCTGGATCGCGATTATTTGAGATCGACCATTCACCAGTTTCATCCCAGATCATAAATAATGACATCATAAGGATAACATGAGGTATCGTTAAACTACGATACCTTTTTTTTTGTACCCAATCATCGTCTTCTCCAGGTCAAATAAAGAAAAATTTCTATTGTTAAGAGAATGTTTTGTCAGAGACAAATACAACCAAAAGGAAAGGAGCAATAACCGGAATTGGAAAAAAATGATATTTTTGTGAACGACTATAATAGACTAATAATCGAATCAATAATAATTATCAAACCATTATGAAAAATATGGATCTATCGAAGTACGGAATTGCTGACGTAAAGGAAATTTTGCACAATCCATCGTATGAACAGCTCTTTGAAGAAGAAATGAATCCTTCTTTAGAGGGTTTTGAAAAGGCTCAGTTAACTGAACTGGACACCGTTAATGTAATGACAGGTGAATTTACAGGACGTTCTCCTAAAGACAAGTACATTGTTATGGATGATGTTACCAGAGATACCATGTGGTGGAACACACCTGAATCCCCCAATGATAATAAGCCTATATCGCCGGACGTATGGGCCGACTTAAAAGCAAATACTGCGAATCAACTTTCAGGGAAGAGATTGTTTGTTGTTGATACTTTTTGTGGTGCGAACGAAGATACGCGTTTGAAAGTTCGTTTTATTATGGAAGTGGCATGGCAGGCACATTTTGTAACCAACATGTTTCTGCGTCCGAGTGCTGCAGAACTGGAAACATATGGTGAGCCGGATTTCGTTGTCCTGAATGGTTCCAAAGCTCCAAATCCAAAGTGGAAAGAACACGGATTAAACTCAGATGTTTATACGGTTTTTAACATGACTGAGAAAATGCAGGTTATTGGTGGTACCTGGTATGGTGGTGAAATGAAAAAAGGGATGTTCGCAATGATGAACTATTATTTGCCATTGCGTGGTATTTCTTCAATGCATTGTTCCGCGAATGTTGGGCCGGCTGGCGATGTGGCTATATTCTTTGGTTTGTCAGGTACGGGGAAAACAACGCTTTCTACCGATTCTACCCGCCAGTTAATTGGTGATGATGAACATGGTTGGGACGATGATGGTATATTTAACTTTGAAGGTGGATGTTATGCAAAAACCATTAATCTTGACAAAGATGCCGAGCCGGAAATCTACGGCGCTATCAAGCGTAACGCTCTTTTGGAAAACGTAACCGTTGATGCCGATGGTAAAATTGACTTTAACGATGGTTCGGTGACGGCTAACACACGTGTTTCATATCCAATCCATCATATTGAAAACATTGTTCGACCTGTTTCTAAAGCGGGCCATGCGAAAAAAGTTATTTTCCTCAGTGCTGATGCATTTGGAGTATTGCCTCCGGTAGCCAAATTAACTCCGGATCAGACTAAATATCATTTCCTTTCAGGATTTACCGCAAAATTAGCCGGTACTGAGCGTGGTGTTACTACGCCTCAGCCAACATTTTCTGCTTGTTTTGGC
>JBFEWU010000570.1:0-1978 GCA_041546215.1 Draconibacterium sp.
AATTCCCAGTCCTGCTATAAACCTGGCTGATTTTAAATTCTTGCTTGTGCAACACTTTCGAAAGGTGTGTTGCCAGGTTACCTGCACCAATAAAACAAATGCTTTGCTTCACCTGAATTTCATTTAGTTCATGTTTTGTATTTTAACCAGAAACGGTTCAATGTTTCCCGGAACCAAAAATAAGAACAATTAATTACTTCGCTTACTATTTCTCTATTTTGAGATAATGGATTCCATCGGTGGTAATAAAAAAACAATAAAAGAACAGAAAAAAAGAACTACCCATGTGCGATTCCAGGTTAGAATCGGCAAAATTAGCGAAAAACATAAAAACCAGGAAAGTCAGGAATAACACATCGTGATACCTTTTTGAACGAATTATGGGATAAATAATAATCATGGATATCAGAAGAAAGCCGATCACCCCAAATTTGACCATAAAATTAAGATACTGATTATGGGATGATGCATATAAAGATTCATTTAGTTGAGAATTATTTTCCTTAAAAGCTTTCGCAAATTCCCTTCTCCAGTTTCCCGTTCCCACTCCCAGCCATAAATTCTTTTTAATAATTGTAACCGCTGCCTTCGAGAACTCAATGCGTTGGGAAAAAGATTGATGATCTACATATCCGGTGGTTCTATAGGTGTAATACTCCCAAACGGTTTGATAAATGCGTGGGTAAATCGAAAACTTCTTCTGATAAATCACGTTAGCAATTCCATTTTCCACATTGGTTATATCCTGCCGGCTTAAGGCCTTCACACCTTCAGCATCTTTACGGAGTCCTTTGGAAGTTAAGTACCTTATTAAAGTGGAATGAACGGGATATCCATTTTTACCCAATTCGTCGTACTTCTTTTCCGACACCTTATTCCACTCCTGGCGCATTTCTTCGACACACACGTATAAGTAAACATACCTGCCGTTTTCCACAGTCTGGTTTTTAAAGTCATGCCTGTACTGGTTTCCGTCAGGCGTAGTGCGTTCAATGTTCTTTTCATTCACTATTTCAATGTCGTAGAACTTATTGATCACATGAACCAGGTAAACAAGAGGTAAAACCATCAAGAGTACACTTATTAAAATGATGGGGATTTGGTATTTTTTCTTCGTATTTAGAATCAAATAAACCATGAAAAACACCACACTGCTACCCAAAGCAACAATACCTGTTAAGGATTGTTGAAACAGGATAAAAAGCAGAAAGTAAAATGGCAATGCCCAAAATAGTATACGTGTTGTTTTTCTTCTGCTTTTAAAATTGCCTTTGACCAAATAAATGAAAAACCAGAAAATTAGAATCAGCTGAAAGCTAAATCGAATATGGGAAACCAGACTAGCTTTATGCACGCTGAAATTAACATTGTCTGTGGAAAATTTCCATCTAAAAACGGTAATCATTGTGGCCAGTAGGATAGAGCTCGCGAATGCATAAAAAACAATTCGTTTTTGCCTGGCATCAATTTCTTTTCCCACTGCAAACGCCAACGGGATCACCAGAAAAAACAGGGTTTTTTGCACATCGTAAAATGGTCTGTCTCCATCGAAGGTAATCAAACTACTGACTACATATATTAAAAAGATCAGTGGAATCAGAAGAATATATTTCCGCTTCTTCAGCCGTAATAATTTATTTCCCCAACTATCTTCAGAGAGTGCAACAAAGAGTATTACACCAGACATGACCGATACCAGTGCCTGTGAAAGCGGGAGTACAACAACAAAACCAACTAAAGCAACGAAAAACCAGTTCGATTTAATTATTCCGCTCAAATGAGAAATCATAGGAATTGGCGCTTTAAAAAATGAAACGCTAAATATCAAAAGTTATTGCAATAAAAAAGCCTGTGCTCAAAAGAACACAGGCTTTGGATTAAATTGGCAGCGACCTACTCTCCCACTTTTACGCAGTACCATCGGCGCTGACGGGCTTAACTTCTCTGTTCGGAATGGGAAGAGGTGGTGCCCCGTCGC
>JBFEWU010000569.1:0-2002 GCA_041546215.1 Draconibacterium sp.
CTGATTGTATTATACCTGATTTTCAGAGCTAAAGGAGGTAAATGGTATAAAATTCGGCTTGATGGATATGCTGATGAGGACAGTGGTGAAGAGTAGGGGAAAATGTTTCAACTATGTTTCAACCGAGGCATGAAAAAAGGAGCTAAACTTTCGTCTAACTCCTTGATATTAAGTTGTCGGGATACCAGGATTCGAACCTGGGACCCCCTGCTCCCAAAGCAGGTGCGCTAACCGGACTGCGCTACATCCCGAATAAAATATTTTGCGGTGAGGGCGGGATTCGAACCCGCGGTACAGTTTACCCGTACGCCAGTTTAGCAAACTGGTGGTTTCAGCCACTCACCCACCTCACCAGTGGTTTATAGTGCTAAATGTCAATTCGCTTTGCAGCGATTTCATTTAAAACTTATTCACAATTTTGTTTTGAACGTGTTTGCTTTGTTTAAGCGTGTGCAAAAGTAGAAATTGTTTTTACACTGGCAAAAATATTTGAAAAAAAATACCTGAAAAAATGCACTTTTTTAAACCCGGTTTAGAAATTCTGATCCAGTAAAATTTTACCCTCGTAGCTGAATACTTTCAGGTTCATGGTTTTCCCTATTTTCGAAAGGATCATAACGGTGGCATCGGTATCTTTATACCCCCCTCCGATAACCACCGGGTATGCATTGCCTTTACTTCCTGGTTCATGATAGGCAAAACGATGTGTATGCCCGTTTAAGGCCAGCGAGATATTGCTCCGGTTTAACACCTCACTCCAAAGTTCGGTGCAAGGAGCATATCTGTTTTCCTTCAATCCATGCAGCGGTATGTGGTGAATTAATACCCGTTTTGATGCTTTTTTGAAATCCCTGTTTTTCCGTTCTTTTTCCAAAAAATCCTTTTGGGCATTTCGCAGTTCGTTGAAGTTATTTAATCCGTAGTATACTTCATGGCTGTCGGGTTTGTCTTCTCCGCAATCCAACAGAATAAACCGGGTATCTCCCCAGTTAAATGCACCGAACGTTTGCCCGCCAACATAGTCTATTATTTCGTTTAATCCCACCGAGTATGCACCACGGATCTCATGATTTCCCCGCAGGTAAAACACTGGTTTTTCAGCTGCATTCACTTGTTCGTTGGAATAAGATATAAAGTCAATGGCATGATCTTCAATGGCAGGATCATCAACACAATCGCCATTGTAGACAACAAAATTGTAATCTGTTCCTTTAACCACCTGCATTAATCCATCGAGTGTTTGCTGCTTTTTATGCAGATCGTTGAGAATCAGTGCCGTAAAGTTAGCACTTTTGGTACCGGGCACGGTAAAGGTGTAGGTTTCGCTGTATTCAGTTTCTCCAAATTCTTTTGCATAAGCCCTGTATAAGAGCACTTCCCTGGAGCAGGCCCTATAATAATATTTCTTTCCCGGTTGAAGATCTTTAAGCCTTATTTTATGGTGTTTTACGTTGGCAACGGCCTGACCTCCAATGCTGGTAACCGCTTTTTGTCCAAATTCTTCGCTTGTTCCATATTCTATCCAACCATGACTGGGGGCATTGGTGAACCATGAAATGGTAATGCCGCCTCCAATGGGATTTTGCAGGAAGGGTAGGGTGCGAAACAAAGATTCACTTTGCGAACTCTCCTGATTTTTTGGTTCTCTATGGTCTGCCGAGGCCCGGCTTTGCTGTGCGTTCACACATATGATCAGGAATAATCCCAAACTTAAAATTCGATATGCCTTCATCGTTACTTTCATATGATTAAAATTGTTGATTTTCAAAGGTAGCATATGGAACTCGATGTATTTTAATCATCTTCCTGGGTGTGAATATTTTACATCTTCGTTTCATAATTATTTATTTTCTGGTTTTAATTAAAATTAGAGCAAAGAACCGGTGATCAGTGTTCAGTATGCAGGATATCTGGATTTTCGGATATTCGGATTGCTGGACTTCTGAATATCAGAATGTCAGAATGTTAGAATATCAGAATTTATTGACCAAGCCATTAATCA
>JBFEWU010000253.1:0-7066 GCA_041546215.1 Draconibacterium sp.
CCAATGATGGGCCTTTGCTTTGCCTGTTGTTTTCTTTATTCATGGTGCAAATATTCGAAATGGTTTAAAAAGATTCTTGGTGGCGAGGTAACAGAACTTGAAAAAACTTATTTGCCAGACTTAAATATACACATAATTAGGTTCGTATCAGAGATATCCTGATTTCCTTGTGCGTTCATTGTCTGCCGGGCTTCCTGATTTATGGTTTAAGGTTTATTGTATCAGAAGCTTTTATTTCACCGTTTATTACCACATCTAATCGGTGCATGCCGGGGTAATGTTTACGCGTTGACATGTTTTAAAAGCGTGTCTTTTAGTTTTTCGGCCATGGATCATTAAGTTTCGAGTTTAAATCTTATGCAAGAAAATTGTCAAGTTTATCAAATAGTTCGTGGCGATATTGCTGCAGGTTTTGGTAGGTTTTGCAGTTAAAAATTTTCATAAAGAAAATACGACCTCTGCCAAGGGTTTTAAGCAGAAGTATATACCAACGAAAGGCCAGTTTTCCGGCCAGTGGCAGGCAGAAAAGAAAAAGTAACTTTAATCCGGTCCAGGGAAGCAGGGGCCAAACTGCCCAGAGCTCAAGCAAATACATAATGGGGAAGAGTATGAGACCCAATCCCAGGAAAAAGGTGCTCCAAAATGCCTGGTCTTTGGTTTTCATACGTGTTAGGGTGTCGATGGTGAAAAACGGGATAGCATTCCCCAAAAAACCGAACAAAAAAAGAGGTAATCCCAAAAGCAAGACCAATTTATTTAAAGGAAGCATAAAAAGGTTATTCCCTGGATTTTCAAGCAACCAATCTCTCAGCTTATATTTCTTTAGTAATTGCTTATAGTGTCTTGTTTCATTTACCAGGTCATCGACTTTATCGCTCTCGCGGGTTTCCAGTTTGTCCAGTCTTTTTGTTAAAATCTGATCGGAATAAAACCGGTTAATAAGCGAATACATTTTGTTTCTCTGTTTCAGAAAATGCCTGCCATAAATTTTGCGGATGTATTCAAAATCGTTGTAATAGGCTTTACTTTCAATATTAATTGTCAGCTGTTCAATAGCATTGTAAATTGCATCGCGCAGTTTTAGCGTGCCTGTTTTGACATTATTGTGATATTCTTTTAAAAAATCGTTTACCCGAAGTGGCTTTCCAAAATTAACGATCACATTTCGGTTGAATTTCCAGTAGCTGCTATAATAGATCCCAACGGGAATAATATGAATGTCGAGGTTTGCTTTTGCTTTCTCTTCGGCCATAAAAACAATTCGGGGAACCGCTTTTTTATGCGCCAGCATTTGCCTTTTACCCGAGTGGGCCGCTTCGGGGAAGAGTGCAAGGGCAAAATTATTTTCAAGTACTTTTATGGAATCTGCAAAAGTTTTATCGTTTTTAGGCAACTGATCTTTTCCATCGCGCATGCGATAAACCGGCATGATTTTCAGAAAACGAAGAATAATTGTGATTATTCCTTTTTTGAATATGTCGGCACGAGCCAGCCAAACCGGTTGAAATTTGGTGTGTAAGAGAATAGATAAGGGATCGCTTAAGGCATTCTGATGGTTTGGTGCAAAAAGGATGGGTTTGTCGTCAGGTATATTTTCGGTTCCTTCCAGTAAGACTTTATTGTGAATAATCCAGTCGACGAATCGGATGTATTGTTTCAGAAACCAATAACCCAATGACCACTTCTCATATTTCATTCGTATATAATTAGTTTAAAATCTTGTTTTTCAATGCTTAACATACAGAAAGGTATATGTGTTTTTAATTTAAATTTTTCTTTTCAAAACTATACCGCAATCTGAAACTGTCTTTTTTCCCGCCGCTAAGGCGCTAAGAAGCTGAGATTTTTCTTTGCGCCTCTGCGCCTCCGCGGTTAATAATCATAGCCTTTGGTATTTTGACAGCAGACGGAGCATGCTCGTGTGATTAGAAAAATCATTAAATACTATTTTGTAAGCTTAAATTTAGACATAAATGACGAAACAGCGAAACCACTTATGATATGCCAAACACCCCACCAGGCAGCAATGATGGTCATTCCTCCCAGCTCCAATTCCGGAGGAAAAATTTTAGGATTGAACATTAATACCAGTGCCAGGCCTGAGTTTTGGATACCGGTTTCTATGGTTATGGTACGTTTGTCGATTCGGGGAAGGCGTAAAACCGAGCTTATGGAAAAACCGGTTAATAGTGCCAGGGTGTTGTGAACTAACACAATAATAAATACGAGGTGTACAAATTTTTTAAAATGATCGAAATTGGCACTCAGCAATACCACTACAAAACCAATAAAGATGATAATGGACAATTTTCGGATTGGCTTTTTTATTCGTATGGTTAGCTTGGGGAAATGTCTTGCGCACAGCAATCCTGCGACAACGGGAATTCCCAGCAGGATAATTACCGTTTGTGCCATCTGGTAAAAGTCAATTTTTATGGGAACCAGGTAATTGTCGGCTCCTGCACTATTGTGAAAATGAATAAACAAATCGCCCCACAGGGCGAAGTTTATGGGGGTCATAAATGTTGCGCTAAGTGTTGCTATGGCAGTTAAACTAACCGAAAGGGCCAGATTGCCCTTTGCCATGGCACTCATAAAATTTGAAATATTTCCGCCGGGACATGAAGCTATTAATATCATCCCCAGTGCAACCGTTGGTGTTGGATTTAGCAAAACAATAAATAAAAAAGTAACTGCCGGAAGCAAAATGAACTGAGATACAACACCCACAATTACCGACTTCGGGCGCATAAGAAGTTGTTTGAAATGTTCCATTTTTATATCCAGTGCAACACCAAACATTATAAATGCGATTACGATGTTTAAGGCAAGCAGGCCAGCGGGAGAAAAGTTTAACTTCACGTTGTCGAGAACCTCCAGAGCTTCTTTCATAAGTACTGTTTTAGCGGCCCTAAAATAGAAAACTAAAGCTAAAAATCATAAAAAAGCCGGAGCCGAAGATGTACTCCGGCTCCGGCTTTTTGTTATTTACTTAGAACCTAGTTGCTTAAAAGTAGTTTTTTTAGCTTGTGATGTATGTCGGTATTGTCCATTATTCCCATAAATTCTTCAGCGCCCGGGCCATATGAAAATACAGGAACCATTACACCGGTGTGTCCTCCGGTTGGATAGTCGGCCTTAAGCATTCCGGTGCCAAAATCTCCACCGGTAATTGCCATTCCACCTGTTTCGTGGTCGGCCGTAATAACTACCAGTGTTTCCCCATCTTTGGCCGCAAAATTAATGGCAGTTCCAATGGTACGGTCAAAATCAAGCATATCCTCAACAATATAGATCGAACTGCTGGCATGTCCGCCCCAGTCAATCTGGGAGGCTTCAACCATGATGAAAAAACCTTTATCTCCGCTATTGTTATCTAAGATGTTGATGGCGGTTTGCGTGGCAACAGGTAACATGTCTCCACGTTCTGCAACACGTCCATTATGCACTGGTGCCGTGAGACCAGCCAATTTCCCTTTTTTTATTTTCCGGATTTGCGCCATATCATTCTCTACCGTATATCCTTTTTCTTTCAATTCTTCAACCAGGTTTCTACCGTCTTTACGTTCAATGAAATGATCCATTCCACCGCCAATAAACACGTCGATGTCCGTTTTCAGGAAGTCGGCTGCAATTTCCTCGTACATGCTGCGCTTTACCTGGTGTGCAATGAACGAAGCAGGAGTGGCATGTGTAATTGCCGATGTTGAAACCAGTCCGGTAGCCAATCCTTTTTCTTCGGCTTCCTCCAAAATTGATTTCACCGGCATGGTGTCGGGATTTACTCCGATTGCGCCATTGTATGTTTTTACTCCACACGAAAGTGCAGTTCCTCCTGCAGCCGAGTCGGTAATAAAATTGTCGGATGATTGCGTTTTTGAAAAACCAATGTGACGGCAGTTCTCAATGAAAAGCCTGCCCCCATTTCCGGTTAATCCGGAAAAAACCTGCGAAACACCCATTCCATCGCCAATCAGGAAGATAATATTTTTAGGTTTCTCTGCTTTAAATTTCTGGGTGTACATTTTTACTTTATAGGGTTTGCCGCCCAGGTAGGTTTTCTCTAGTTCTTTGGCGTTAGCCTTCAAATAAGCATCTTGAGCGAAGCCCGGGATACTCATCGCGATAAGGGCAAATAGGATCAGTAATTTTTGTGTCATATTTGTATAATTAATTTAATTGTGTAAATGTATAACTTTTAACAGTGCTGTTGAATATTAACAATAAAGGCAGGCAAATAGTTGCACTTTTATTTAAACTTCTGTAATTCGCTTTTGTCGAATTCGTTGTTTAAGGTAAAAACTGTTCCGTTGTGGGTTGTGCTCATTTTAATGATGTCGATAATAACAAAGTTACTTAGTATTTCTTCTGCTCTCGTCCTTGAAAGCTGCGCCAAACGCATAAACTTTGAAAAAGAAATGGAATTGTTTTTTTGTAAATATTCAATCAGGAACCGTTCATCGTCGGAGTAAGTGAAATATATTCCTTTCTTACTTTTCTCTTTTTTCCATACTTCCAATTGTATTTTATGAGCCAGAAAATTTTCGTCGTTCACACGGATATATGCCAGCCATTTGCCGTTTTCATCTTTTGCAAAGTGTGGTTTTGCGGGGCTGGGACCAACGGTAATTTCTAAAACCGTTTTTCCTTCAATATTCCATTGTTTGGTGGTGAAATTGATTTGAGGTTTACTGTAAATTTTTGCTGCAGATTCAACCATGTAAAATTCTTCGTCGCTGCTTATTCCAGCAATTTTGCCGTTATCTTTAATGCCAATAAGCAAACGCCCACCATGGGTGTTTGTAAAGGCCGATAACGATTTGGCTATCTTTTTAGAATCGTTAATGCAGTATTTAAAGTCCTGCTGCTGGTGCTCGCCTTCCTCAATTAGTTTGTATAAATAGCTACTCATTCTTTTTGCTTCGTGCGCGGTATTGTATAAGGCAACTAAATTGTGCGACTTATTGTTTCATCCACTCAAAGGTAATGTAGTGATCCTTGTTCATTCCCAGCTTTTGGTAGGTCATGTGTGCCGCATGATTGGATTTATCGGCATACAAGCGAATTCCATTTAAGTTGCCGGAATCCAATACCAGCTTTTTAATGTGCGAGTACATGTTGCGATAGACACCTTTTCTGCGAAATTCGGGTTTGACATAAACCGATTGGATCCATAAAATTGTGCCATTGCGCCAGTCGCTCCACTCAAAAGTTGTAAGCAGCGAGCTTACTATTTGCCCTTCTATTTCAGCCACATAATACTCGCCTTTCGAGGAATCATTTATCACCGTTTCAACGCCTTTCCTTACGATTGTTTCATTTAGCTCAATCCCTTCAGTTTCGTTGGCCATGGCCAATTGAAATTCAACAATTGCCTGATGGTCGTTAATGGTTGCTTTTCTTACCTGCATAATTTCTAACTTGAAAAACGAAAATAGTAATTCTTTGCAAATGCTTACGTTCTGGCTGGAGAATGTAGGGATAAATGATGTTGAAAAGATTAAAGAACAAAGATTAAAGAACAAAGAACAAAGAGCGTAGGGAAAAGTCAACAAAAATCATCCATTTTTCTTATGAGCAGATTAAGAGGCAAAGTGGGAGTATTCCGGAGTGGGGGTAATTTTACATTCAAGAAATCGGGTTTAAGGAGGGATTAACCACTGATGCGGTCCATAATTTCATCAATTTTAATACGTTCTTCTTCGAGTAAAACAAGTTGTAATTTATCTTTTTCGAGCTGGGCACTTACCATAGGGCCAACCTCACCGGTAATTATTGTGGTAACGCCTTGTTGTATTAAATATTGAACTAATTTAATTCCACTGTGGCTTTCGCTTAGAAACTGGTTTTTTGAAATAGAATATTGGTTTTTTTTAACATCGAAAATAACCACATAATTACATTTGCCAAAGCGAATGTCCAGAAACGATTTTTCGGTTTTGCCGGTCGAGGTTATGGCGTAAATTTTACTCATTGTTAAAGATTTTATTATCTGGTTAATGGTTGAAAATCTGCAATTTATAGTACCAAGTATCAAGTGTCAAGACACAAGCCTCAGATTGATCATGCCTAAATAGCGTAGATAGACTGCAAACCAAAGATTGAAAAACATTATATGTTTTCTTCCGGCTTTGGTGCAAAATCCAAATGTTTTTTGACTTCCATTCTATTCTTAAACCTATGTGCCTCCAACGCATTGTGGTTTATTTTTTAAGAATAACAATTTATTATTAAACTGATTTCCAATGCTAATTGTTTAGTTCCTCCCAGTATTCAACAGCCCGGCGGGTGTGTGGAATGCAAATTGTACCGCCTACCACATTGGCAACACCTAGTATTTCAAACAGCTCTTCGGTTGTTACTCCCTGCTCATGGCATTTTTCAAGATGATATTTGACGCAATCGTCGCAACGGAGTACCATCGATGTTGCCAAACCGAGCATCTCTTTCACTTTCGTGCTCAATGCCCCATCCTGATAGGTTAATGTGTCGAGTCCATAAATTCGTTTCATCACTTTATTGCCGGAGCCCAAAATTTTATCGTTCATTGTAGAACGGTAAGCATTAAATTCTTTCACTAACTTTCCCATAATTGCATTTTTCTTAAAACAACACAAAGTTATTTTATTATCTAGTTTTTGGTTCAAATTCCCATGACTTATTGCTGATGTTAGCCGAATTGGAACAAAGAGTAAAGAAGCAGTGATCTGTGTTCAGTAAAAAGATATCTGGATTTTCGGATATTCAGATTGCTGGATTAGCCGAATATTAGAATTTTGGGATGTTAGAATATTCGAATGTTTAGAGTTCAAAGTTCAGTGTTCCGAGCTCATGTCTGAAAATCCAATATTCTGAATGTCTAAAAAAATCCTGTATAATCAATTTCTTCCGTCTCCGGTCTTTTCCTCCATTCTAATATTCTAATCCTCCTATATTCTAATCTTCCAATTCCAGTTGGCTTCCGTCTTCGGACTTCGGACTTTTTTTGTTCAAAAATTCAGCTGAACCGTGATCCCTAATCCTGTATCCCTCATACCGTTTAACCACCGTTTCCATTAATCAATAA
>JBFEWU010000432.1:0-3743 GCA_041546215.1 Draconibacterium sp.
GAGAAAGGAACTCTTTTTGCGACGGACAATAAGTTGATTTTACAGGCCAAAGGAAAAAATGAAAAGCAGGAAGCACTGAGTATAGCAACACCTGAAATGCAGGAAAACCATGTGGCAAACTTTTTGAATGCTGTGAGAGAAAAAAACGCTGCGTTGATTGATTGTAAAATTCAGGATGCCTTTAAATCAACCGCCACGGTTCAACTGACAATGGCGTCGTATTATACCAACAGCAAGGTGATATGGGATGCCGGCAATCTGAATATTGTTGACAATCCAAAGGCCTCTATGCTACTGGAACGATCCTATCGAAAGGGCTATTCCAGACCTGCTATTTAAAAATAGATAAAGGCCTGATCTCCTCTTCGGTTTTTCTCCTTTGGAAGCAATCTTCTTTATCATTGATAATTCGTAAATCTTTTCTAACTTTTACCGGTAATGAATTCAAGACGAGATTTTATCAAAAAAATTTCACTGGGAACCACTCTGCTTTCCGTGCCTGCCCTGTTTGCATTTGCCAACAAAAACAATATTCCGATTAGGGCAATCACACAAGGTCCAAAATTTCATTGGTTTGGATATTACGATAAGCTTCAGTTCGATCCCTCAAACAGGTTGGTCCTTGGAATGCAAGTGGATTTTGAAATGCGTTCACCACAAAAAACTGATGTTGTCAAAATCGGTTATATCGACCTAAATAACAATGATAAGTGGAACCAAGTAGGAGAAAGCCGATCATGGGGATGGCAGCAAGGATGCATGCTGCAGTGGATTCCGGGAGCTCAATCAGAAATAATATGGAACGACAGAAGGGGAAATGATTTCATTAGTATCATAAAAGATATAAAGGGTGGAACAGAAAGGATAATTGACAAGGCTATTTATGCCCTTAGCCCCGATGGCATCCATGCTATTGGTACCGATTTTTCAAGAATACAGAACTATCGGAAGGGATATGGTTATCCAGGAGGAGTGGATGAATATAAGAATAAAAATGCACCTGAAAATTCAGGAATTTATAAAATCAATCTCAAAACAGGTGAATCTAAGCTAATTCTTTCATATTATGATATTTCAAAAATTCCCAACAACGGCATTGATATTTCAATTAAATGGCACTACTTTAATCATTTATTGGTAAGTACAAACGGGGAGCGATTTATTTTTCTTAATCGGTGGCGCGATGAAGCTATACCGGATGCGATTTTAAGCAATCCGGCAGAATACAATAAAATCAGGGGAAAATACACCACCCGAATGTTCACTTGTGGCATGGATGGAAAAGACCTTTATCTTCTGGATCCATCGGGTAAAACTTCACACTTTATCTGGAAGGATGAAGACCATATTACCGCCTGGACTCGTCCAATAGGGGAAGGATATGGATTTTGGGAATTCAAAGACAAAACCAGCATTATAAGGCAGATTGGGAAAGGTGTAATGAAAGTAAATGGTCATAATACTTACCTGCCAGAAACAAATAATGAGTGGATATTGAACGATACTTATCCAGAGAGGCAGTCCAGGGAGCAAGTACCATATGTTTTTAATGAAAAAACAAATCAATTCATTGAACTTGGTCGTTTCCATGAACCCGAAACCTTCACCGGTGAGTGGCGCTGCGATACCCATCCCCGGGCCAGTAACGATGGTAAAATGGTTTGTATCGATTCTACTCACGGCGGAAACGGGCGGCAAATGTATTTATTGGATTTAAAAAATCTTAATCTATGAGAGTAATATATCTGTTTTTGTTAATTGGCATCCTGGGATGCTCAGGCGGTTTGGAAGATTCCGGAAAATCAAAACCCAATATTCTTTTTATTGCTGTTGATGACCTGCGCCCCGAACTGGGATGTTATGGAAATAATCAGATTAAAAGTCCGAATATTGATAAACTGGCCAGCGAAGGTCTGCTTTTTAACAGGGCTTACTGCCAACAGGCCATCTGTATGGCATCGAGGGCAAGTTTAATGTCCGGTCTCCGGCCGGATACACTGAATATATACAATTGCGAATCGCTGGAAAAGGATGCTCCGGATATCCTCACTTTGGATCAGCATTTTGAAAATAATGGATATGAAATTTGGGCTGCAGGAAAGATCTATCATCATGGGATTGATTACGAAGTACAATTTGGCGATGCCTATATAAAAGTTAAGACGGAACAGCTTGGCCGTGGGTACTTGTCGGAAGAGGCCATAAGGATTGTGGAAGAATACAACAACTGGTATAAGGAAACCCGCAAAGAGCAGGGAGGAGGTCGTGGTCCAGCTTTCGAATGGCCTGAGGTCCCCGACGATGCTTATCACGATGGCAAAATGACCGATATGGCCATTGAAAAACTGGCAGGTTTAAAGTCGGGAGAGAAACCATTTTTTATGGCAGTGGGTTATAAAAAACCACATTTGCCCTTCAATGCACCAAGAAAATACTGGGATTTGTATGATGCAGATGAAATAAAACAGGCTGATAATCCTTTTATGCCGGAAGATGTAAGTCAGTATTTTAACTATAATTTTGGCGAACTGCGCAATTATGCAGGAATACCAAAAGGAAACGGAAAATTTGATGAGAAACTCAATAAAACCTTAAAACATGGATATTATGCGTGTGTTTCTTACATCGATGCGCAAATTGGTCGCTTAATGAAAAGTTTAAAGGAAAATGGCCTTGACGAAAATACCATTATCATTCTATGGGGAGATCATGGCTGGAAACTTGGCGAACATGGAATGTGGTGCAAACACACGCAGTTTCATCTGGATAACCATGTGCCAATGCTTATCAGAGCTCCCGGGCAAACGCCTGCAAAAACCAATGCCCTGGTGGAATTTGTTGATATTTATCCGTCGTTGTGTGAACTGGCCGGCCTGGAATTACCTGTCCATTTGCAAGGGAAAAGTTTTGTGCCTTTGATTGAGAATCCTGAAAAAGAATGGAAAGAGGGTGCCATTAGCGTTTGGCCACTTGGACGAACGAATCCGGAGAATCTGATAATGGGATATACGATTCAAACCGAACAGCATCGATACACTGAATGGATAAGAGAAAGCACGGGAGAAAAATTGGCGTGCGATTTATTCGATCATCAAGCAGATCCCGACGAAAATAGAAACATCTCGAATCTACCTGAAAATAAGGCCTTGGCGAAACAGCTGAGTACATTACTGGCAAGAGGAGAAGGGTGGAAAATGATTTCGGAGAACATTGACTAAACCACGATGTATAGGAAATAAATGGTTTTAAGAATGGACCGGAGACAACTGAAATTGATTAATTATTATTGTCTATTGATTAATAAGGATTTTCAGATATTCAGACATCCATGAATTGACTAATTGAGCACGCTGCTCAGAAAAAGGAGCTCTAAGCTGAAAGCTCAAAGGAAGAACGCTGCAAGATGGGTTAGGCGCTGATTGGGAGGAGATCGTACACCATACAAAGATCGGAGCAAGTTCAGCTGTTGACTCGGGATCACCTGCTGAATATTTTTGAAGAAAGAACGGTTCAAGTAGAGCCGGGAGCTGATAGGAAGAGATCGCTTCTCCGTCCGTCAGCCGACGGACTGATCGCGAAATCGTGCACTAAAAAATCTTCGGAGCAAGGTTATCTTTGAAATAAAAATCGACAACAACGACAACAAGAAATTGATTAATTATTATTGATTAGTGATTAATGGCTTGGTCAATAAATTCTGATATTCTAACATTCTGACATTCTGATATTCAGAAGTCCAGCAA
>JBFEWU010000131.1:0-11654 GCA_041546215.1 Draconibacterium sp.
ATTGACCAAGCTATTAATCACTAATCAATAATAATTAATCAATTTCTTGTGCTTCCAGTGCATGGTGTTTTAGTTTCCTGGCTTATCGGAATATTTTAATTCTTCATTTGCAGAATAAAACCGGGTTGTAGGATAAGCAAAGCGAATATTCTTGTGGGTACCAAATGTCTTTAATACATTCTGCCAGATTTCATTTTCGGAGCCCCGTCGTTTCCGGGGATTACACAAGTAACGCATGGTAAGCTGAACACCAAATTCCTTCACACTTGTGTATACGATCGGGGTAAGGTATTTGTAATGGATCATATAGTTTTTGCTGGCTTCCAAAATCTCTTTTTCTGCTTTAGCTTCCACGTTTTCGGCATGTTTTGCAATAATTTTTTCCAGTATGCTTTTTGCTTTTTCCCAGTCGCTTTCGAAAGTAATATTCACTTTTACTTCGTTCCATATGTATTCGAAACCAGAACTGTAATTGGCTTGAGGTTCCTGAAAAACCTTGCCGTTAGGCAGATGGATTATTCTTCCTGTGCTTTGGTCGGCTTCCACCCAATTCCCAATTTCGAGCATGGTGAACTGAAAGAGACGGATGTCGATTATATCGCCGGTATGGGGGCCGATTTGTACACGATCTCCGACAATAAATGGTTTGCGGAAGAGAATAAAAAACCATCCGGCAAGATTGGTAAGAGGATCTTTTAGCGCAATGGCAAAGCCGGCTGTCATAAGCCCAAGAAAGGCTCCGAATTGTTCGAAGGCAGGAAGCCATACCGCACCTACCAATACTAACCCGACGAATGGAATGATAAAGGAAAGGCTTCGCTTCCACTGGTAGCGAATTTTTATGTTATAGGTTTGCCGCCAGACTACACGCAAAACCGCCAGCCTAAAAAGCGACAGGAATAAAATGATGATTACCGAAATAATAATTTTCGATTGCGAATCGTAAGATAAGGTTGTTGTATTATAAATGAATTCGCTGATTTGGCTATGTTCACCAGTTTCGTTCATATGCGCATAAAACAATTTATAAGTGAGGAAGTTACTAAATAATTATTAATCATTCAATTGGACATAGAGCTCAATCGATTAATTTTTGATTTTTTGAATGAACAAAAAGCAATGTTCCCAGGTCTTCATATCCCTTAAACACTTTTTCTTTTTCATGTTTAAGTAGTTCTTCCCGCAGGCCTATTAAAGTTAATCCCGCATTCAGCGATTTTTCGGAAATGATTGATTTTGATGAAATCCCTTCCTTTTGAAGAATAATTTTAACGTTCTTCTCCGAAATAGGAAGCCTGCCTGATAATACCAGTTTTTTCATTTCCTTTTTGGTTGATTCAATTTCATCTGCGTGGCAAATGGCATAGATTTCGATGTGGGTTTTTTTTAGTTCGGGATGACCCAGAATAATAAAACTGAGTAAGATCATTAAGTTTGCATTTTCAGTATCCAATGAATTGATCCATACATGGATCCCGTTCCGCATGTCCATTCTTTTGGCTGAGGTCCCAAGTATGCAGATGTCGAAATTGCCGCTGTTAACGAGTGCAAAATTCTCAATTACTTTTCCCAGAACACTTGGATTCTCTTTGTTGTATTGGAAAATAACCATATTGTTTTCCATCCCCGCCACTCCGGGAATTTGAATGGCTTGTGCAATTGCTGATGTATAGGACGGAGAAATAATCGTGTCGATATACACATAGTTTTCACTTTCGCTTACCTCATCAATTAATTCGCTTAGTTTTTCATTTGCCAGTTTTACCGATTGCTTCGAATAATAATCTTCAATTAAGTAAAGGTAAGTTCCAAATCCATATTTATACGAAATCCAATTAAGAAGCTGGAACGTCTTGGATGTGCTAACCGGTTCTTTGGATATGCAAATGGCACTGGGCCTCCATTCGTTGTGTGTAAGTCTTTTCCGCTTTTTCTGCAAGGCTACCTGCAGGTTTCGGTTAAGCTGAAAGAGTGAATTGGCAAAAATGGATGCAAATCCTTTTCGGTATTTATGGAAGTGGTTGATGTACAGGTAAATTAAGATCATGATTCCTATGGCAAGTAATGCGTAAGGTGTATTGATTTTAAACATGACCCATATTGAAACCAAAAAACCAATGAGTGAGATGTACCATCGTGAGCGAAAAGTGGGGCGATAGGAGGGAGATGAACCAAAATGATTGAGGAAGGAAATTAAACAAAGTGAGCCATAGGTAATCATAAAAAACATGGAGATGATAGAGGCAACAACATTTACATTTCCAAAGGCCACAAAAACAAAAGCAATAATTGTGGTAACCAGGGAAGCATTTTTGGGTTCGTTGTCGGTAATTCGAACTGCCGACAGCCAGCGGTTTATTCTCTTTGAAGGAAAAGCATGGTCCATGGCAAGTGCCTGTAAGGTACGAGGGGCAACCATTACCGAACCCAGAGCAGATGAAATAGTGGAGGCGGCCAGACCAAGAGGAATGATAAGTGCACCGCCTATTGCAATTCGGCTCATAATAAGTTGATGTTCCAAGAGGTCGTTGATCGAAACGGAATTAGCCAATTTGTAAACCACAAAAATATAAATAATCATTCCGATTATTGTGGCCAGTGTGGTGCCCAGTGGAATGGAGCGTGAAGGCCGTTTTAAATCTCCAGAAAGTCCGACTCCGGCGGTCATGCCAGTGAAGGCAGGGAAGATGATGGCAAACACAATGAAGAAATCCTGGGGATTGCGCATTTTGGTATTTTCGAACGAAATCCCGGGATTTACAGCAGTTTCAGTTCCGCCTAAAAAGAAGAAAAGTAGTGATATGAACAGGATGCCAACTACGAAGTAAAGTGTTTTAACGCCAAGTCCTGCCCCTTTTTTCAGTATAAGGATTGCCAAAGCAAACATGGCAGGAATACTGATTGCCTGACGTGGAAGTACAAACTCAAATTGCTCAAAAATATACCTAAAGAAGAACTCGAAAGCTTCGGTAAATGCAATAACGTAAAATGCCACGCTAATTGCCTGTGACATGTAGAGGGCAATGCCTATGGTGGCACCAATATTCATTCCAAAGGAACGGGAAATGATAAAGTATTCGCCACCGCCTTCCACGCGTTTGTTGGTGGCAATTTCGGAAATCGCCAGTGCGGTGGGAATGGTAACAAGATGACCCAGAAGGATAATAAGAATAACACCCCAGAATCCCAGAGTCCCGACTGCAAAGCCAAAACGTAAAAAAAGGATGGCACCTAAAATGGTTGAAATAGCTGTGAAGAATACGGGGGCAGTTCCGAATTTTTTTATTTGGTTCATTGTTTCCGGTAATTATACTTCATTGTATTTTTCTAGAAATCTTTCTGTTTTATGATGCTTCAAGTTAATCTAAAATGGGGCAAAATCCAATTCTGTAAAGTGACTTGTTGTGACCAACAAATTTATTTTTCCTCAATAGTTGTATATGAATCTGCAGATATGAGCGGTATCTTGTCGATGGTCAATGGCGCCTTGAAATAATGGTTTCGTACGCGTTAACGTTCAACAAAGAACAGTAATCTTACCAGCATATTTCTCACAATGTATTGATATTGTATTTTGTAATTTGTTGATCTGAAAACTTGAATATTTCATTCAGTTGTCGTAACTTGATTGGTGAATTGCATTTTCATAGCACTATTGTAAGATAAATTATAAGGGTAGAACACTTCATATGATTGGTTTTGTGTTTAGGGGTTTGTAAATTATCAATCATCTTCAAAAAGCGTCCATTTTGTTCTGCCCTTTTTTCATGAAATTTAGTGGAATTAAAAAAGCCCAAAGCTTGTAGCAAGAAGTTTTTCCGAAGGAATCCCACGGGGAAAGGAAGAACGGTTCAAGCCAGGTAAGTAGTTCAGCTGGTGTCCGTCCGTCAGCTGACGGATCACCTGCTTAATATTTTTGAACAGCTATATCCCCGATTGTATATCCTTTTTTGTTGGCATAAACGCATTCTTTTAGTAAATTCGGAGAGAACAAATACCATGTTACCTGTAAATTTACTCAAAAGTAATAAGTGAATTCTCATCGCCCTAATTACAGGTAAGATGGTATATAATAACAACTGCCAATGCCCGAATTAGTGAAAAAGCGGTCGACGAGAATCCAGCAGCTGGCCCTATTCATTGCTCCCTTAATAAGCTTGATAATTGTTCTTTTTGTGGATTTAGATCCGGAAAATTCAAAGGTTACCTATTGTTTTGCCATTGCCTTGTTAATGGCCATCTGGTGGATTACCGAGGCCATTCCGCTGGCGGTAACTGCCTTGCTTCCCGTGGCCTTGTTCCCGCTGTTTGGTGTTGTCGACGGGAAAACGATATCGGGCATGTATTTTAACCACCTCATTTTCTTATTTATTGGTGGATTTTTAATGGCCTTCGCCATGGAGCGCTGGAACCTGCATAGGCGCATTGCACTTCGTATTTTAATTCTGTTCGGAATCAGTCCCGGAAGAATTTTACTGGGTTTTATGCTGGCTACTTCTTTCCTCTCCATGTGGATGTCGAATACAGCCACCGCCATGATGATGGTACCCATTGCACTATCCATTATTATGAAACTGGAGGAAAGTTTGGGCGATGAGAAAATGGGCCGCTATTCTGTAGGTTTACTTTTGGGAATTGCTTATTCTGCTTCAATTGGTGGAATTGCCACGCTGGTGGGTACGCCACCCAATTTGTCCTTTGCCCGTATTGTCAGCATTATTTTTCCGGGGATGACCGAAATCTCCTTCGCCGATTGGTTTATTTTTGCTATACCCGTTACCATCCTGCTGTTTGTGGCTGCCTGGATCATATTATACCTGATGTATAAACCAAAACACGGGTGGCAAGCTATTCAACTCAACGAATTCAGGGAGGAATACAAGGCTTTGGGAAAGGCTAAAACCGAGGAGAAAATGGTTTTAGTACTTTTTATTCTGCTGGCCTTTTTATGGATATTCCGCTCCGGTTTTAATATACAATCATTTGTGGTGCCAGGATGGGCTTCTTTGTTTAGAAATCCTTCATTTATTAACGATGGAACCGTAGCTATCTTCATTGCCATTTTACTTTTTATTCTTCCATCGAAAAGCCAAAAAGGAGAGCGGATAATGAATTGGGAAACGGCCAAAAGAGTTCCCTGGAATATCGTATTACTTTTTGGAGGTGGTTTTGCCCTGGCACAGGGATTTGTCGATTCCGGTCTCTCGGTTTGGTTTGGCGAACAACTGGCAGGTTTGGCAAATGTGGAGCCGCTGGTACTCACTCTCGCAAATGTTACCATGATGTCCTTGCTTACCGAGTTAACTTCGAATGTAGCAACTACCGAAATGATTTTACCCATTCTCGCCGGCCTGTCGATGAGCATTGAAATAAATCCGCTTTTATTAATGATCCCGGCAACCCTGGCGGCCTCGCTGGCCTTTATGCTACCAGTGGCAACGCCACCGAACGCCATTGTTTTTGGTACCAACCGCATTCGGGTAAAAGACATGGTGCGCACCGGTATTCTGTTAAATATTACAGGGATAGTTATTGCCACCCTGGTTATGTTTTTCTGGGGAACCCTGGTGTTCGATATTGATGTAAGCGTTTTCCCCGACTGGGCGGCCGCAGCAAAATAATATAGCAATTTGATTGCTTAAATATTTGTTTGATAAATGGATTAATTTATTCGTTTGCTGGTTTTAAATTTTTACTTTTAGTTCATCGAAAACTGAAATCAGAATCAACCATGAAAATCAATTTGTTTCTTCTTATTTTTGCACTTGCATTTTTATTCAGTTGCACCATAAGACCCAAAAATGTTCCTGTACAAATAGAAAAAGCTGTCGACGACAGTATTCAAGTTGTTTATCAACCTTACAAAGGTACTCAGGATTTGATTGAATACGAGATTCCGATACTCAGGGGGACAAAAATCAAGCATGGAGTGCAAAAACGATTTTATCGCAACGGAAGTTTATATTCCAGCATTCCTTATGAAAAGGGGAAAAGACAGGGAACAGCTTATACCTATTACCAGTCTGCAGAAGGATTTGAGCCAAAGGTATGGAAAGAGCAATTGTACGAAGATAATATGCTCAACGGAATTTGCAAACGCTACCACGATGATGGAACACTACAGGCTGAATATGAATATAAAAATGGTAATCCGGCGCTTGGATTAAAAGAATATTCAAAAAATGGCAAGGAGATAACACAACCGACCTTAATTCTTACAGCAACCCGGGCAGCTACCGGCTATTATGTTACTGCACAGTTATCGAAGAAGATGAGTAACACCGACTATTTTATCGGGAATTTAACGGAAGGGAAATACATGCCCAGAGGACTAAAAGGCTTGCAGATAAAAAACGGAGTGGGTCAAATTATTGTTGATGCATCGAAGAAAAAAGTGACGATTACTGCCGTTTATACCACCCGCTACCGAAATAAATGTTTGATTTCGAAGACTATTAATCTGCAATAAGAAGAATGTCCTTTAGTTTTGCAGCAAGCAGCTTATCACTAACATACAGAACCCCCTTATGATTCATAAAAGTTGAGTCGCTGCGGTTAAGGTCAAGCGGTGAACCGTCCAAACTTCTTCCGTAGGCTCCTGCTTCCTGAGCAATGCAGGCGGTAGCTGCGAAATCCCACAAACTACCCCCGCCTCTTTGTGGTTTTGGAATTTTAAAATAGCAGCCCGGTGCTCTGTCGATAACCCAACAGGCGTTTAGTACCGCCCCGGCGAGTTTTTCAATTTTCATTTCGCTCAGGCCAAAACCGGGCAACAATTGCTCAATCTCTGAAATGAGGTGCTTGCAGTTCTTATTTTCAAAATAAGCGCGATCCATGTGCAAGGTGAAAGTAGTTTTACCTGAAAGTGACAGGTCGGGGTGCCAGGGTTTGTTGTTTTTAAATGCCCCTTCTCCTTTAATGGCGTGGTATAAAATGCCGGTTACCGGATCAAAGACCACGCCCAGTTGAGATTCTCCACTTTTCGAAACCAGGGCGATGGAAACCGCGTATCCGGGAGTTTTTTCCGTGAATGCCAGTGTCCCGTCCATGGGGTCGATGCACCAGAAATAATCTTTATCAAAGCGGCTTTTGTTGTCAACACTTTCTTCGGTTAACAAAGCCAGATCAAATTTTTCAAGTGTGGGAGAAAGAATCTCCAGAATTGTATCCTGGGCTTTTACATCAACTTCGGTAACCACTTGAGAAGCCAGGCTGTCGGCAGCTGCTTTATTATGAACGGCAATACTTTTACCGGCATGGCTGCATATAAGCTTACCCGCTTGTGTGGCCGCTTTAATGGCTGTTTGACAGAGGATATTCAAATCCGATTGTGATAAATTCATGCTGTTGAATTTTGTGACTTCTTAATGGGCTTGGTATATTTTTGTTGTTTTTAGCCTGTGCTTTGTTAATAAGTCGCAGTAGCGCAGGTTGTTTTACAATCTCTTACCTCGCCCAAGTTTAAATGTTCAGAATCCTTTTAAGATTCATTTCAAAATAAAATGGGTATAACTCCCAAATCCTAGTTTACAAAGTTACTCAAAGAAGGTAAAAAGGAATACGAAGATTAAGCATTTAATTTGAGAAGCACTTCCCGGGATATGCGTTCGCTGTACGAATTTATTTTCCAGTGCCCCGGGTGCCAGCCTTTTACAAAACGGTGAAAATCGGCCCAGGCAACATGGTAAAGTTCCCGCCAGTCCTGTTCCAGTACATCAACATCAAAAGAGTTGTGCTTAAGAGTTACTGCTTCTTTAAGGGCATCAAAGTAATAGGACAGAATTTTACTCTCGTAGCGTTCGCAATCTCTTTCGCTCATGCAGCTACCAATAAAATAGGCCAAATCTTTCATGCCACAACCACCACCCACATATTGAAAATCAACTGCGGCTACCTTTTTGCCATCTGCCGAAAAACAAAAATTAGCCAATTTTGCATCGCCGTGCACAAGTGTCTGGAAAGAACTCTCCGAAAGTTTTTTGTCAATGGCATCTGCCGCATTTTTCAGAGGCATATCTTCCAGTGCTTCCAATTCTTCCGGACGTGTTTCCAGGTGCCAGTAGGTTCCTGTTTCCCAAAGTCCTGTTGGTTTTACACTTAAAAAGGTGGCGTGAAAATTGGCCAGCCATTGCAAGCAGGCATTTATATTATCCCAGTTCACCGATGAACTTAAACGTCCGGCAAAACCCGTTTCATCCAAATCTTCAAAAACCATGAGTACCTCGCTGCCTTGCTTTTCTAATGCATAACATACGGGGATTTTGCAATTATCATTACAGCTTGATCCAAAGGTTTTGTACCACTCGGTTTCTACTTTATAGGATTTTAATTTACGCCGGTGCGAGAGGTCGGTGTTCCATCCACGCGGATGATTTCCTCCTTCGGGCAGGTTTACATGCTTTACCACCACGCTTGCAAGGGCAGAACCTACCAATGCAAGGCGCACAATTTCGCCATAACCGCTCCACAGGCTTTGGATCACCTCAGTTTGATGCAGCTTTTGGGCACCTGTCGCTTTCAATATTGTATCCTGAAAATGCTGGTTCATATTTTTTATTCCGGGAGCAGGAGTGTGTAACTCCGCCATGTGCTTTAAAACCACATTCCCCTACTTCAAATTCGTATTGAACAATTTACGATTACCTGCCATTTCTCCCAGCGATGCAGGGCCATTTATACAACCCCCTTCGCAGCTCATGAATTCTATAAAGTTGGCGGGAGCTTTACCCCGCGCATACCCCTTCATCATGCCAATGGCTTTTTTATCAATGCCATTAATGACCAGTTCTTTTATATCCGCATCAGGTTTTTCGGCTTTCACAGCGGCTGATACTCCTCCAACCAGGGCAAAACCCCGGTCGTATGTTTTTTTGTTGTGGCGATTTTCGTTGTCGGCTATAGTGCCCAAATCTATATCAAGCCCTACGATTAATGCATTTAACTCTTCAAACGACATCACATAATCCACTTTGTCATTCTTTTTCCCTTCCTTACGTTTACCGATACACGGGCCAATAAAAACGGTTTTTGTGTGCGGATTATTCGCTTTGGCCAAATCGGCAGCATACATCATCGGCGATTGCGTATCCGAAACGAATGGTTTTAGGGTGGGGACGTGTTTTTCAACGGTTTCCATATAACTCGGGCAGCAACTGCTTGTCATAAACGGAGCACCTTCTTCCATTCGTTCCAGGAATTCGGCTGATTCGTGTTCAACGGTTTTGCGGGCACCATCGGCAACTTCAACAACTTCGTTAAATCCAATTTCTTTTAACAGGTTTTCAATTTGTCCTGTGCTTAAGTCAAACTGACCGTGGATGGCAGGTGCGAACATCGCTGTTGTATGTTCTTCTTTCCGGATAGACATGAGGATGTCAATAATCTGGCTGATTTCAAAAATGCTACCAAAGGGACATGCGATTAAACATTTTCCGCAATAAATGCATTTTTCGTCGTTGATGCGTTCAATGCCATTTTCATCTTTCGAAATGGCATTAACCGGGCAAACGGCTTCACATGGTATGGGAACATGAATAATGGCGTGGTACTGGCATTGCTTTTTGCAAATCCCACAACTGATACATTTGTCTGAATCAATTTTGGCCCGGCCTTCAACCATACTAACCGTGTCTTTGGGGCAGTTCATCATACAAGGGCGGGCGACACAACCCCGGCAAAGGTTACTAACCACATACTGTGCTTTTACGCAACTGGTACAGGCCTCGTCAACCACTGTAAGAATTTCGTCTTTTATGCAGGTACGTTTTTGCGCATTTGCCGCATAAGTGCTAAGTGGTGTTAATTCGTCCTTTTCGTCATCAACCGTGTAGCCCAGCAAGGGAAACATCTTGTATTTTATCACCGCTCTTTCCTTATGAATGCAGCAACGATGTTGAGCAGCTTTATTTTTTGGAGCCATCTGGATGGGAATGCGGTCGATGTTTTCAACCAGCTTGCCATCAGCAAATAACTTTACAATTTGTTTTAGTAGTTCACGTCTGATTATCAGAGTATTACTCGTATATCCCATGTTGTCTTGTTTTTGACGCCGCAAAAGTACTTCCTTTTTTATGTTCTTTAGCATAAACCAATGAATAGTTGATAGCTGTTAAGGTTGGGTTAATGAAGCTGTTTTAGCCTGAAACTGATTTACGATGGCTTATTCTGTGTTAAACAAGTTTCATTCGAATTAATAATCTAAGTACTCCAATACATAGTCATTATTTACAATAAAGACAAAAAGGTCTTATTTAAACAAAAACGATATTAAACTTGTTCTTTGTAGTATAATTTTCTAATTATTCGCTTATTAATCAAAGTACTGCTGTTGTGCCACTTGACATGGATAACCATATAATTTTTGGAATTACTCTTGAAGAAGCGAAGATGTCTCACCTTGAAGATTTCGCAGCTCTGGAAAAATACAGTATAAAATACCGTCAGTTTTGGGGAAATGAAGAGGCTGGTATGGCATCTTGTTCAATGGATGCATCTGGCAAGGAATCATATCCTGTAATTCGCCTCAAAGCAACTTGCGATCTGAAAATGAGCAAGGCATTGTACTTGCTTAAGCAAAAGCAAAAAAATATCTCTGAAATGACTTTGGAAGTGGGTATCGATAATGCATCCTATTTCTCCGGGTGTTTTCAGGATAAATATGGAGTAGTGCCACCGCAAGTAGCGGTGTAGACTATTATTTTATTTCTTTTCAACCAAAATAACACAAGACATGAATTTCGAGATCTTAAAAAATCAGGTATCGGGTACACTTATTTTACCCGGTGACAGCAATTACGATGAGGCCAGAATGGTGTACAATGGTATGATTGATAAACGACCGGCTGCAATTTTGAAATGTGAAGACGAGAATGACATTATTGAGGGGATCAGGTTTGCTAAAGCCAACAAATTAGAAGTGGCCATTAAAAGCGGTGGTCACAATGGTGCCGGGCTGGGTCTGTGTGACGATGGAATGGTCATTGATCTTTCCGGATTTAAAAAAATTGAAATTGATGCAGATAACCGAAGGGCTGTTGTTCAAACCGGGAATACCCTGGGAGATGTTGACCTGGCAACTCATGAATATGGACTGGCGTTGCCCAGTGGTATAATCGGCACAACCGGTATTGGTGGTATTACCCTGGGCGGTGGTGTTGGGTATCACAGTCGCAAAGGAGGACTTACCATCGATAATTTATTGGAAGCCCGGGTGGTATTAGCTTCAGGAGAAGTAGTAACGGCAAACAAGGATTCCCATCCCGACCTTTATTGGGCATTGAGAGGCGGTGGAGGGAACTTTGGTATTGTGGTGTCTTTCACCTTTAGCCTGATATCGGTAAAAAATGTTTATGCGGGCCCCATGTTTTGGCCACTTGATCAGGCAAAAGAGGCGATGCAGTTTTACGATGAATTAACTAAAAATGCTTCAAACGATTTGTATGGATTTTTTGCGTTTTTAACTGTACCCCCGGGAGATCCGTTTCCCGAACATTTACACAACCAACGTGTGTGTGGTGTGGTTTGGAATTACACGGGACCAATGGATCAGGCTGAAGAGGTTTTTAAACCCATACGAGCTTTTGGCCCTCCAATTCTTGATTTTGTTGGAGAAATCCCGGTTCCTGCACTTAATACGATGTTTGATGCTTTGTACC
>JBFEWU010000146.1:0-11149 GCA_041546215.1 Draconibacterium sp.
AAGGTGCTCTACAGGCACCTTTTTATTTTTGTAATTTTTATTTCAAAATATACTTTTGTAGAGTTTTAAAACCATAAGAAGAAATAATGAACCACAAAAAAATTGGGAGAAAAATAAAGGAGTTCAGAAAGTTCCGGAATATAGAACGTTCAGACCTGGCACTTCAGGCAAATCTTGATATTGCACAATTGGAGGATATTGAAGAAAAGGGAACGGTCCCCTCGCTTGGGCATCTCATAAAAATATCGCGGGCTCTTGGTGTCCGCATAGGTACTTTCCTGGATGACCAGGAAAAAATTGGTCCGGTGGTCGTGAAAGCCGGGGAAGAGAAGTCCAGCTCAAGTTTCTCAACCATGGATGATTCTTCGCGCGAGCACCTGAATTTCTATTCGCTGGCACAGGCAAAAGCCGGGCGCCACATGGAACCTTTTGTGGTTGAAATTGAAGCTTCCAGCGAATCGGATTATAAGCTGTCATCGCATGAGGGTGAGGAGTTTATTTATGTGTTGGAAGGTGAAGTTGAAATAAATTACGGGAAAGAAATCTATCATCTCAAAAAAGGCGATACAATTTATTTGGATTCGGTAGTAACACACAATGTGCATGCGGCTGCCAGTCAATCGGCAAAAATCCTGGCAGTGGTGTACACTCCAGTGTAGCAGGTGCAAATTGCATGGGCAGCTTCGTCATTGTCTCCTGGCTGCGCAACACTTCCGATCCCGGTCTCTGAACCTGCAGGCAGGCGGTTGAGTTACAGAGGGACGGGGGAAAATCGCCGATGTGACGCAGAGCACTGATATTTTAAATTTCGATATAAGAATATGCAATTACTCGATTATACTTTAGGAAAAATACTCGAAAAATGGGCTTACGAAACTCCCGATAAAGATTTTATCGTATATCCCGACCGTGATTTACGATTTACTTACAGGCAGTTTAATGAGCGGGTCGATCAGTTGGCAAAAGGCTTACTTTATATTGGAATTAAACCCGGCGACAAAGTGGGGATTTGGGCAAAAAATGTTCCCGACTGGACAACCCTGATGTTTGCTACGGCAAAAATAGGTGCAATTCTGGTAACCATTAATACCAGTTATAAACTTGCCGAACTCGACTACTTGCTGAAGAATGCCGATATTAATACCCTGTTTCTGGCCGATGGTTATCGCGACAGCGATTATGTGAATATGATTTTTGAACTGGTGCCTGAACTAAAAAACCAGGCCAGGGGAGAACTGCATAGCGAAAAATATCCTGAACTTAGAAGTGTCGGGTTTATCGGGCATCGAAAGCACCGTGGGATGTACAGTACCCCGGAGCTGATTTTGCTGGGTAGCCACATCGACGATCTCGAATTGGAAAGCGTGAAGGAAAACTTAAACTGTCACGAAGTAATAAATATGCAATATACTTCGGGTACCACAGGCTTTCCAAAAGGAGTAATGCTTTCTCATCATAATATTCTGAATAATGGTTTTGCAGCCGGTGAGTGCATGAAATATACCGAAGACGATCGTTTGCTGGTCTGTGTTCCGTTGTTTCACTGCTTTGGATGTGTGCTGGCAGTTTGCGCCATTGTTTCGCACGGGGCAACCCTGGTATTTACCGAAGATTTTGATCCCTTGTTGGTGTTGGCATCGGTTCAGAAAGAAAAGTGTACTGCTCTTTATGGAGTACCAACCATGTTTATTGCCGAACTGAATCACCCGATGTTTGATATGTTCGATTTAAGTTCATTAAGAACGGGAATCATGGCCGGAGCGCTTTGCCCCATTGAAACCATGAACCAGGTGATGGACAAAATGAACATGAAAGACATCATCATTGTATACGGTCTGACGGAAACTTCACCGGGAATGACGGCAACACGCACACACAACTCGGCCGAAGTCAGGGCCACAACAGTTGGTTTCGAGTTTCCTAACGTGGAGGTGAAAATTGTAAATCCGGAAACAGGAGATGAATGTAAACAGGGCAAGCAGGGTGAAATATGCTGCCGCGGTTACAATGTGATGAAGGGCTATTACAATAATCCCGAAGCAACGGAAAAGGCAATTGATAAAGAGGGGTGGTTGCATTCGGGCGATTTGGCCATAAAAACAAAAGATGGATTTTACAAAATAACAGGACGAATAAAAGATATGATTATTCGTGGCGGTGAAAATATTTATCCGCGCGAGATTGAAAACTATCTCTATCGTCTGCCACAAATCGAAGCGGTGGAAGTGGCAGGCGTACCAAGTGCTAAATATGGAGAGGCCGTAGGTGCTTTTGTGAAATTGAAGCAGGGAGAGAAACTTAGTGAAGAAGAAATAATTGATTTCTGTCGTGGCAAAATCGCCCGCTTTAAAATACCAAAGTACATTTTCTTTGTGGAGGAATTTCCAATGACGGCAAGCGGGAAAATTCAAAAGTACAAACTAAGCCAAATGTCGGTGGAATTATGCAGGGAAAAAGGGATTGAGATTGTTTAAGCGGCATAATTCCTTGTAAATACTTCCTTCTGGATTCCGATTATTTTATTATCCCTGTTATCTTTGCCGCTGAAAAAACAGAATCATGGCAAAATACAAACGTATTCTTTTAAAGCTTAGCGGCGAATCCTTAATGGGTGAGCAGCAATACGGGATTGATCAAAATCGTTTAGGGGACTACGCCGGGCAAATTGCAGACCTTGTAAAATCCGGAGTTCAGGTGGGAATAGTAATCGGTGGTGGTAACATTTTTCGTGGATTGAGTGGAGCGGCCAAAGGATTTGATCGTGTTAAAGGCGACCAGATGGGAATGCTGGCTACTGTAATCAACAGTCTGGCATTAAATTCGGCACTCATTAATGCCGGTGTTAAGTCGCGCGTTCTTACCGCCATAAGAATGGAGCCGGTGGGAGAATATTATACCAAAGAAAAAGCGGTTGAATCATTATTGAAGGGCGAAGTGGTTATCATTTCAGGCGGTACAGGTAATCCGTACTTTACAACCGATACGGCAAGTGCTTTGCGTGGCATTGAGATAGAAGCAGAAATTATGCTGAAAGGTACGCGTGTTGATGGCATTTATTCAGCTGATCCGGAGAAAGATGCCAGCGCAACAAAATTCGACAAAATTAGTTTTGATGAAATTTACAACAGAAACCTTCGGATTATGGATCTGACGGCAACCACCTTATGTAAAGAAAATGCATTGTCAATTCTGGTGTTTAATATGGACCAGAAAGGTAATTTACAAAAGGTTATGAACGGAGAAAATATAGGTACATTGGTGTATTGCTGAGATTTTTTTTAGTTGAATGCACAATAAATTATTTAAAAAATTTTCGGGTATTTATATTTTTTCTATATTTGCTAACAGTCCAAAGTTGGAAAATCAGGCTTATCCTAATGCAAGAAGAAGTAGAATTTGTTTTAGACGTTTGTAAAGAGAAGATGAGTGCCGCGATTGAGCACTTGGAAAAAGAGCTGATTCATATTCGTGCAGGTAAAGCATCTCCTGCAATGTTGGACGGCGTTCTGGTTGAATA
The DNA here is from genome assembly GCA_041546215.1 of Draconibacterium sp. Classification (GTDB taxonomy): domain Bacteria; phylum Bacteroidota; class Bacteroidia; order Bacteroidales; family Prolixibacteraceae; genus Draconibacterium. Next base: position 3,518 of record JBFEWU010000146.1, read on the forward strand.
TTATGGAAGTATGACACCGTTAAATCAGGTTTCCAATGTGAGTACACCTGATGCACGAACAATTGCCGTACAACCCTGGGAGAAGAATTTAATTTCTGTTATTGAAAAGGCCATAATGAATGCGGATTTAGGACTAAATCCGGACAATAATGGCGAGATCATCAGAATTAATATTCCGGTTTTAACCGAAGAGCGACGTCGTGGTTTGGTAAAACAAGCTCATGTTGAGGGGGAGAATGCCAAGGTAAGTATCAGGTTGGCACGAAAAGATGCTAACGATAGTTTGAAAAAACTGCAAAAAGATGGTCTTTCGGAAGACCTGGAAAAAGACGCTGAGGCTGAGGTTCAAAAATTTACGGACGATTTTGGAAAGAAGGTAGACGCTTTAGTTGAGGCTAAAGAAAAAGATATTATGACTATTTAATTGTTTCTAGTTTTCTGTTTTCTGAACATTGTTTAATTGTTTTCATGGCTTTGAGGCAGCTTGTAGAAGCTGCCTTTTTTTTGCCTTTTATAGTAGTAGCTTTTTTTCTCATCTTTCACATCGAAGGTATAAATCTCGCAATCTTTATCTTGATAAAACAGGGAAAGTAAACCAATATCGCCCGCACAAAAAAGACTGTGAGTGCACATGACCAGGGCCATAAAATATACCGACGGGTGATTAAAGAAGAAAATCCCCGGCAGCAGGGTACTTATCTTAACAACAATAAATGGGCTTAGGGCTATGAAAGCAAACTGCTTCTTATTTAACACGTGCCGGTCGGCTTCGGCATAAAAAATGAATTTCCTGAGATAAGCGCCATAATTTACCTTTTTCGCTCCCGTACATTTTATGGCAATTCCATGCAAAAGCTCGTGAATGACAATGAGAACGGTAAGACTAAAGGCCAAAGCTGCAAGAACATAATACAGTGGCGACAGCAGGTGGTTAAATGCAAAAATTACCGATCGTATAATTATGAATGCCCCCAGTGTCAGCATCAATACCTGGTAAACCATAAACGATTTCACCAGCCAGCTCCCCCCTGAAAGCTGATCCATTACAAATTCCTTAATTTGTTTGTGATTGAGTTCGGCAAGTAACTCAAATTGTTCCTCATTTTGGAGTTCTGTTATTCCCGGATTTGGCATGCCTATTTGTACATGATGATTTTGTAAAGGTCTTTAAGATTAAACAGTTTTAGCAAAACGGCAAAAGTAACGGAGCCGCAAACCATGGCCATATAGCCTAAAAACCATTGATCCAATTGTTTCGAAAGTGTACCTATAGCCACCACAGCTCCAACAAAAATCAGAAGTTGAATGAGGTATTTTGTTCCCGGTCTTAATTTGAATATAAGTCCTACCAGGATTAACTGGGTAGCACCGGTGAATAGTTGTGTTATCAGGCTCGCATAGGCCGAGCCAAAAGCCTGCATTTTTGGAATTAGAATCAAGTTTAACACAATATTTAGTATCATGCCGCTAAAGGCCATAATATTGAGTTGTTTCATGCTTCCGTTGGCGGTTAACAAGGTGCCAAAAATGTAGGTTGTCGCAATGCCGATAAAGCCAAGCATTAAAATGCCCAATATCCCCGAGGAAGCTTCTGTACTCGACCTGTACATTACCTGCATGATCTCTGCATCGTAATAAATACTTGAAATGGCTACAATTATGGCCGGAACGATAAGAAGGGTGTAGGAGAGTTTCAGCATCTGGCCAACATTTTCTTTTTGCTTAATCATTTTGGAAAAAATGGGAAGCAGTAATCCCGCAAACAACAATCCAAAATTGGAAACCGCATCGAGCAAACGAAATGCCTGGGCATAAATTCCGGTTTGTTCTTTACCCAGTGGATCGGGCAGAAGACGTTCCAGCATGACCGAATCTACCCGGTTGTAAAACGACATTAATAAAATCAGGAGAGCATAGGGGTACGATTTCCTTAGAAAAACCCTGAAAAAGGAAAAATCGAACCGAACTTTTATTTTACCCGATTTCCGGAGAACAAATCCAAAAGTGAGCAGTGTCGTCAGTGAATAGGAAATGGTTTGCGCGTAAACAAATAAATCGATGGTAAACTCGATTTTAAAAATATTGGTAAACAGCAAGATCCCACATATAATAATCATGAGACTGCGATCGAGTACCGAGATAAAACTGTCGGTGCGGAATAAATGAAGTGCACTGATATTTGATCTGAGATAGAGGGTAAAAGAAATGAAGAACTGATTTAGAATCAGGAAAAAGAGCAGATGAAATTGGATCTTATTGTACCCGATTATTGCAGCAACAGCTAAACAAATTACCGCATAAAAAATGGCGAGAAGAAACTTTAATCCAACAATGTTCGAAAGATGTTTGGGTAAAAGAAAGTTGTGTTGGGCAATGTTCCGGTTGTTGTAATTTGTAATTCCTATATCGAGCAAAATATTCAAGATCATTGAGAAATTGAAGAGGGCAAAGTACATTCCGTAGTTGCCATCTCCAACCGTATTTTGCACGGTACGGTCGATTCCGAAAATATAAAACGGTTTAATTAAGAGATTGAGGAAAAGAAGTAATATGAGGTTGGTAACAAATTTACGCTTCAAACCGCTTATTTTGATAAGTTTCTTTTATGAGTCATAACGCATAAAAGTAAGAATTATTGGATAGAATGAAGGGATAAAATTCAAGAGTTTCTTTGTACATTTACCCAAACTTGAACTCAGGACATGGTAATTGCAGTAAATACTCGTTTGTTATTAAAAGGGAAACTGGAAGGAATAGGTTGGTTTACTTTTGAAACGCTAAAAAGGATGACATTAAATCATCCGGAACATGAGTTTATTTTTATTTTCGACCGGCCATACGACCGGGATTATGTATTTGCCGAAAATGTTATTCCGGTTGTAATCGGACCACCCACACGCCATCCTTTTTTATGGTATTTATGGTTCGATTTCCAAATACCGCGCATCTTAAAAAAGTATAAGGTCGATTTGTTTTTATCACCCGACGGATATTTATCCCAACGAACCAAAGTACCTCAGTTGGGTGTTATTCACGATATTAACTTTGTACACCGGCCCGATGATCTGCCCTGGCTGAAAGCCAGATATTATAATTATTATTTCCCCAGGTTTGCCCGTATCGCGAAACGGTTGGCAACAGTCTCCTTTTATTCAAAGGAAGATATAGCCCGTTCTTTTAAGGTGGATTACGATAAAATTGATGTGGTATACGATGGTATTAACCAGGTTTTTAAACCCATAGCAGAAGAGGAGAAAATCAAGGTCCGCCAGAAATATACAAAAGGTTCGGAATACTTTCTTTTTGTGGGTGCACTGCATCCGCGGAAAAATGTTTGTGGCTTGTTAAAAGCATTCGACGCCTATAAAAGTGTGAATGGTTACAAAACAAAACTGGTTGTTGTGGGGGGCCAAATGCATAAAACCGGACCCATTTTCGAAACCTATGAAAACATGCGTTATAAAGATGATGTAATATTCACGGGTCGTGTTTCCACCGAAGCCTTACAGGGTATTTTTGGAGCTGCATTTGCGTTAACTTTTGTGCCATTTTTTGAAGGATTCGGAATTCCGATCGTGGAGGCCATGAGTGCTGGTGTACCGGTAATATGTTCCAATACGACATCGATTCCTGAAGTTGGCGGTAATGCAGTACTTTATGCCGATCCTGTTAAGATCGATCAGATTACAGAAGCCATGATCAAAATTTCGGAGGATGAGGAAATGAGAAAATCCCTGGTTGAAAAAGGATTTATACAGAAAGATAAATTTAGCTGGGATGAAACAGCCCGCTTGCTATGGATGAGTGTTGAAAAAGCGTTGCAGTAAAGAAGATATTAAGTTTCGAACAAGCAAACAGGAAGGACAAAGCGTGCCTTTTCTTTTTTGAAATGACAAACCGGAAATTATTACCATACCATTTGGAAAATACAGTTGAAGCGGGTTGTGATGAAGCCGGCAGGGGATGTCTGGCCGGGCCGGTTTTTGCTGCTGCGGTAATTCTTCCCCTTGATTTCGACAATGAACACTTAAACGATTCAAAGAAGCTCACCGAAAAACAACGATATAAGCTGCGCCCGATTATTGAAGAATCGGCATTGGCATGGGCCGTGGTGGCCGTTGATAATCAGGAAATTGATAAGGTAAATATATTAAATGCCTCATTTCTGGCGATGAACAGAGCGGTTGAAAAGTTAGATATTACACCCGGGCATCTGCTAATTGACGGGAACCGGTTCAGAACAAAGAGTAAAATCCCTTACACCTGTATGGTAAAAGGAGATGGACGGTTTTACTCCATTGCTGCAGCTTCTGTTTTGGCAAAAACCTACCGCGACGATTTTATGGATAAGATCCACCAGGAATTCCCCCATTACCACTGGCATAAAAACAAGGGATATCCCACGAAAAAACACCGTTCAGGCATCCGGGAATTCGGGACTAGCAAATACCACCGCATGTCCTTTCGTTTATTGGATGAACAACTGGAACTGAAATTTTAATCAAAAGAATTCCTTGTGGCTTTGCCACGGGGATAGTCAACTTTAAGAATTTTCTTTATTGGCTAAAGATTGATTATCACTACTATCCGGTTAAAGTACTATCTAGGAAAAGATTCTTTCACTTCATTGCATTCCGAACGAAGAGAGGAATCTGTTCAAATTTCCCCGGACAGTAGTGATTTATTATCTTTACAAAATATTCATTTAAAACATTTTAAAATGAGAATATTAACAAAATGCCTGTTAACCTTATTGTTGGTTGTTGGAATGTATGTTCGTGGCTCAGGGCAAAATAATTACCCACCGGAGATTGACTGTTCGAAAGAAGTTACCTATAAACAAATTGATGATGTAAATCTGAATCTTTGGATTTTTAATCCTCCAAAACACCAATCGGACCATAAAACACCAGCCATTGTATTTTTCTTTGGCGGTGGATGGAATGCCGGAAGCCCACAGCAATTTGTAAAGCACTCCGAATATTTATCAGCCAGGGGCATGGTGGCAATTGTTGCTGATTATCGCGTAAAAAGCAGGAATAATGTTGTTGCTAAAAAATGTGTAAGCGATGCCAAGTCAGCCGTGCGTTGGATTCGCGAACATGCTGCAGAGCTGGGTGTAGATCCCACAAGAATTGCGGCAGGAGGTGGTTCGGCAGGAGGGCATTTGGCAGCAGCCACAGCCACGTTGACCAATTTCGACGAGCCGGGAGAAAATACCTCCGTCAGTTCTCAACCCAATGCCCTGGTGCTCTTTAATCCGGCTTTGATCCTGGCACCCATCGATGAGGAGTCAGAGGATTTTAATGAACGTATGAGGAATATGGAAGCGCGAATGGGGGCAAAACCTGAAACAATATCGCCCTACCATAATATAAGGGGGAATATGCCTCCAACAATTATTTTTCACGGTACGGGAGATACTACAGTTCCCTTCCGAACGGTTGAACTGTTCACCAATAAAATGAAGGAAAAAGGCAATAGCTGTACACTGGTAGCTTATGGCGATGAACCACATGGTTTTTTTAACTACGGGAAAAGCATGAACGGCCCCTTCATCGATACCGTCAATAAAATGGATGAATTTTTGGTTTCACTGGGTTACCTTAAAGCGCCACCCCAGGTTTCCGTAATAAAGTAGATAAGCGATTTCAAAGTTTTTTAAAGTGAATGGCCAGGCCCGAATTCTCTGAAATATCGAAATTAAGTTGAGTTTCAGCATCAACTTTTTTTGTTTCAATTTCTACTTTTGTTGAAGATTCAGATTGCGGATCGCTGGAATAGATGATGGCTTCGTATTTATTTTCTGCCTGTAAAAAGCGGAGATTCAACCGAAGAGGGTGAGCCTCTTTGCCGGTGAGTGATCCCAGGAACCAGTCGTCACCCGAACGCCGGGCAATTGTGGCAAACCTGCTGATTTCTCCTTCGAGCACCCTGGTTTCATCCCAAACGGTGGGCATGTGTTTAAAAAATTCCAACTCCGGGTGGTTCTGAATGTAACCCTCCGAACTGCCGGCACCACCTTTTTTCCCCGGTGAACCTTGCGGGCGATCGTACCAATATAAAAACTGCCAGGGGCTGTAAAGCATTACTGCCTTGGCCAGTTGCGAAACATGGCCTCCCATTTTCTCCTGCACTCGCGGGGCATAATAGCAGTTGGTGTTGTCGCCGGCACCGGCAAGCATGCGTGTAAACAGGGTGATGAGGGTGTGTTCGTTGGAAGGCGATTCCTCGTCGCCACGAATTCCCTCCTGGGTCATCAGATTCGGATAGGTTCTGGAAAAACCGGTGGGGCGGTATTCGTCGTGGATATCCACCATTAAATTGTACCGGGCAGCTTTGACAACGGCCTCATGCAACCAGCTTGTCCATTCCTGCGGACCAACATTCACAAAGCCATATTTTACACCGGCAACACCCCATTTTTGAAAAAGAGGCAGAATCTCATCCAGTTGCTTTTCCAGTGCCCGGCGATTGACATACAAAATGATTCCAATGTTTTTTCGCTTTGCATAATCAATTACCTCAAGTAACTCCAAAGGCCCGGGAGAGCGTTTCGGATCTACCGTAATGGTGGTTGCATCCGATGCCTCGTCGTATTCGCTCCCGTACCAGCCGGCGTCGAATTCAACAAACTGTAAGCCATTGGCAGCTGCAAAATCCACACAGGCCATACCTCCCTTTGTGCTTAGGGTAACTTCGCGTATTACCTTCCCCGGTTTAATCCAGCTGACATCTTCAAGCTTACATGCATCATTCAGGTTCTCAAAAATAAAGTTGTTTTCCAGCAATGCCCCTGCACTTTTGCCAATCAGAATTGTTCGCCAGGGGGTCGTATAAGGGAGGGCCACTGTTGCATCACCGTGAAGTTCGGCTTGCAGTGAATTTTCCTGGTCTCCCTGTATGAATTTCATACGGGCAAAATCAACAAGTTTGGCTTCTCCCAGTGCCACGAAGTTCTTTCCTGCTTCAACGACCAATGGCCGGTCAACGGGCTTATTAATGGAATTGATTTTTCGTTTGCTGATTTCAGACTGGGCTCTGTCGGAAGCCCAGCAGGAGTAATCCCCGTTAAATACAAATTCGGTTAATTCGTTTTTTATTGCCATTGATTGGGCATTTGCAAAGGGTAAAAGGGTCGTATTAAAGGCAACTCCTTCATTGTACACCCGGAAGGTAATCTCAAACTCTCTTTCCGGCTGAACCGTTTCTTTTAAACGTATAATGGTTTGATTGTAGTTGTCAGCTATTTCTGACTGTTCGCCATAAGTTGGTTTCCAGCTTCCTCTCACTGCCTTTTCCTGACGTGAAATAATTTTCATATTGGTCCCGATATCCCCTTCTTTTTCGGTTTGAAAACCCAGGAATGAGGGTTGAATTACCTTCTCCTTCTCGAAAAAGACCTCGAAAAAATTATCTTCATGTTCATCAATCCAATAGTTAACCTGGATTTTCCCGTCGGGGCTTTTAATGGTAACCGATTTTTGTTGACACGAAAAAAGGGTAAAAAGTACAAAACCGTAAAATAGTCTTTCCATGGTTCATTGATTTAGCAATTCATAAATATCAGAAAAAGATGCGAATTTATTTCCTCCCCAGGCAACGTTTTATAATTAACTTGCATTTTAAGAG
>JBFEWU010000255.1:0-7040 GCA_041546215.1 Draconibacterium sp.
TAGTGGTTGAAAAGGGCATGTTAAAACTTTCCTCAAACCTTAGCATTGGTGTAAACTCGGATGAACTGAGACCAGTGGTTCAGCAGTTTACGAAGGATTTTAACGGACAGTTATCCCTTAATCTGACAGAATTTGCACAAGCCCGGATAAAGGTGGTAATTGAAAACCCGGAGGAAACGGATGAAGGGTATGTCTTGCAAACAACCAGGGAGGGAATTACCATTCATGCTCGTTCAGAAACCGGAATATTTTATGCTTTGCAATCCTTGAAACAACTCCTTCTGTTCGCAGAAAAAGACAAGGAAACCACAAAACTTCCCCTTGTAAAGATTAACGACACACCGCGTTTTAGCTGGCGTGGCTTAATGCTGGATGAGTCGCGTCACTTTTTTGGCATCGACAAAGTAAAACAATTGCTGGATTTAATGGCCATGCACAAATTAAATGTCTTTCACTGGCATTTAACCGATGTGCCGGGCTGGCGAATTGAAATTAAACAATATCCAAAGCTGACTACGGTTGGGGGCATCGGAAACGACACAAATCCCGATGCTGAAGCGAAATTTTACACCCAGGATGAAATCCGTGAGATCGTAAAATACGCCACCGAAAGGCACATTGAAATTATCCCTGAAATTGATATGCCAGGGCATGCACGTGCCGCTAACCGCGCATATCCCGAATTTTCGGGAGGTGGATCTAAAGCGCACCCTGAGTTTACCTTTAATCCGGGTTACGAAGATACCTACCGCTTTCTTACCAATATTCTGCGCGAAGTTGCCGAACTATTCCCATCCAAATACATTCATCTGGGTGGCGACGAAGTTCACTATGGAAACCATGCCTGGAAGACGAATGCACATGTGAAAGATTTAATGCAGAAACACCACTTGAATAACCTGAAAGAAGTAGAAGCTTATTTTGTTAACAGAATGGCTGATTCCATACAAGCATTGGGTAAAACTGTAATTGGCTGGGATGAGATCGTGGATCTTAATTTACCCCGGGAAAATTCGCTGGTAATGTGGTGGCGTCACGACAAACCAAAGGTATTGAAAAATGCACTTGCGAAGAATTACAGGGTGGTTCTCTGCCCGCGTATTCCTTTGTATTTCGACTTTGACCAGGATGCTGCGCATCAGTACGGACGGAAATGGGGAGGTGCTTTTAGCCCATTGGAAATGATCCACGCTTTTCCTCCTGATACCCTGTCGGGTTTTAATGAATACAACAACCAGGTAAATGGACTTCAGGCGAACATCTGGACCGAACGCATACAAAACGAGGAACGTTTGGATTATATGACTTATCCCCGTATTTCGGCACTGGCAGAAGCGGGATGGACGAAGAATGAAATGAAGAACCTGGAAGACTTTAAAAGGCGCTTAAAACCTATGCTCAGGTATTTAAATATAAAAGAAATTAACTATTTCAATCCCTTTGATCCCGCTCAAAATCCTGAACCCGTAGGTCTGTACAGAAAATAGTAAAACAAAAGCAAGCTCCCTGTGTTTATCCTACAATACCATTAATAATGAGAAAAGGTAAACACCGCCAGATAAAGCTGGGTATTTTTTTAATGATCTTTTCAGGTGTATTTTTTATAGCCACCCTGGTTATTCCCTTGTTGGATATACCGGCCAAAACAAAAATAATGGCTTCAACCACATCGTTTGTTCTGATGGAGCTTATATTTTGGGCTGGTGGATTATTGGTGGGAAAAGAGCTATTTGCAAAATACAAAAAGCAACTCAACCCGGGAAACTGGTTCAAGAAAAAGGAAAAAGCATCTCCCATAATTGGAGATAATTTGGAATCTTAAAAAACAAAGGCTTCGAATATTCGAAGCCTTTGTTTTTTGTGTCATCTGAATTTTATAATATCTTAAATCCTACGGTAAACATAAATGTTGTTGCATTACCGCTTACAAAGTTTGGATCGTCATAAATTTTACTGGCATGCTCCACCCTGGCATCAATCGACAGAAAAAGAACATCTATACCAATTCCGTATTGTGCACCAATTAAATGATCATCGAAAAACTCCTCTTCCAGGTATTCATCCAGTTCTTCCGGGTAGTTAGCATCAGTAACAAAGCCGAATACAGGACCTGCCATCACATGTAAATCAAAAACTTTCCCTTTGATAATTTTGTATCCAAGCAATAAAGGCGCATCTACGTTGCTGTAATCGAAACCACCGGCGACACCCAGCAGATCGCTGGAAAGATCCCCGCCTTTTTTACTAAAATATACTTCAGGCTGTACATATAGTCTTCCAAATCCAACTCTTCCAAATGCTCCCCAATGCGCTTTTGTTATTGCATCTGAGTTTAAACTGATGTTATAATCACTTAAAATCCTTCCTTCCTCAATATTCAAATTGGATACATTTACACCGGCTTTTAATCCCAGATCAAAAACAACCTGCGAAAAAGCGCTTGTGGTTAAAATGAGTAATACAAATGAAAACAGTAATCTTCTCATGGTTATTCGTGTTTTAATTTTTTACGTTTAAATGTCCATTCAAGTATAATTTCAACGTAAAAATAGTCTTCTGATTGTTCGTACAAATTAAATTGCCTAAAAGTATTTAACAAGCCACCTGTTAATTTCGGGTGAACAGGATCTACAGATTGTCGGATATCCGGATCTTCAGAGGACAAAAACCAAAGAAGAAGTTCTCCACTCACTTCGTTCGCGTTGTCAAGTTGTAAATTAGGGATTCCATCTTCTAGGGATTCCATCTTCTAAAAGATGGAATCCCTAGAAGATAGTCAGGCCCTTTCTTTACAATAAAGCAGGGTTGTTTTAAGGCATGAAAATTGTTCTTGGGTAAAAAAAAAGTCATGAAAAAGTTGCGATGTCAATTGGTAGTGTTTTCCGCACTTGTGCTCTTTCAATCATGTGCTGCTCCAAAATATTTCCACGATGATTTAAGTTACCAACGTCAGGTGGAATTGCAAGAATGTCGTTCGAAGAATATATTTTGCGATGTCGCTGTTGGAGTAGGATCGATCATTTTTTCTGTTGCCACCGAAACGGATGTCGGATACATTCCTTCCGGGCAGCAATTTAAAAAACTCAAGCTCATAAACATGAGTAGCGATACCATGTATATTAATATGTTGACCGACCTGGTTTGGGACGAAAAAGATTATTGCGATTTTATGGATATTCGCATCCCACCCCACCTTAAATGTAAAGTTCTGGTTCCAATAAATGCCATGTATAATGTTTATTTTAGCACCACACCACAAAGCAACGATGACGAAATGCTCGAAGTTTTTACCGGATCAATAAACAGACTTGCATTGACCCCCGGACTTACCCTGCCAAACGACGACCTTGAATGAAGAAATCAAAGCAAACTATTAATACATGTTAATTTTATACGAAAGAATGGCTTTATCGTTGTAATATAAGGTTAAATACCCCCTGCGTTTTACCACAAAAGGAATGGCGAAGGTGTATTCGTTGTTTATTTTCTCAACGATTACATCACTGGCTTCTTTTTCGTAATTAAATTGATAACTGAGTTTCTCCAGGGGTACCGGAGAGCTCATTTTAAACTGGATGGAATCGGCGCCTTTTAAGTCCAGCAATCCCTCCAGTGGTTCCGAAATCTCAAAACCGTGTTTCAGGAATTCGCTATGGTACAAGGGTAACTTCGCAAAGTCTTCTTCGGTTTTTTCCACTTTTAACCATTCCGTTTCTTTGGGATAATGGTTGAAGAAAAAGACCTCAGGCGATGTAAAAAAGAACTGTTCATTAAAATCGGGATGATAGGTTTTTTCGCTATAGTCGACCATACCGGATCCTAAAGTTGCGTCAACGAAATACCACTTTTTATCGATCTGAACTACATTCCAGTAATGGTTTTGCATTCTTGGCAGCTTACCAATATCAAAAACCCTTAATTTGGCTGTTCCGCGTAACATGTATCCGTATACATCGCATAGTTCACATAATCTTTGGTAAAGAGTTGCATATCCTTCAGAAGTTGCCAGATGTCGGTTCAAAGCTTTATTTTCTTTATTAATCCGCTCCTTTCTCAATTTTTGGGCACGATCCACCTTATCTTTATATTTCATTCTTTTCCTCTTCTTTTTGGAGAAATGGGCATCGGTATCAAATGCAACCCTGGTGCATATCCACGAATAAATGGCTCTTGCCTTATCCGCATCAGATTCAAAATCCCTGTTAACTAATGCCGCTAAGTCTTCCGAGCGATCAAAGGACGTTGGATACTGAGCCACAATGATGTCAATTTTACTTACTTGTGCTTTTAAGGAAGCTCCCGCAAGGATCAGAAATAGGATTAGAATTGTTCGTTTCACTTGAATATATTTTAAGTTAATTGTTCATTTACAGTGCTATGCAACATTAAGAAACTCAGTTATTTTTCTCAACACTCTGCCTCTGCGCTTGTATCGTTATCAGAATACTTTGCGCCTCTGCGTCTCTGCGGTGAATATTTGCTTCTTTCCGTCTTTATTCTTTGCTCTTTGCTCTTTGCTCTTTTACATTCAGGTTTAATTTCCTGCCATAAGGCGTGGTTGACCTTTTATGCGTTTTCGGTGTACTTCATAGTTTTTTGTGTAAGAGACTACCGACACCCCCTGGTTCATATAACCACCAAACCTGGAAATTTTTTCGAAATGATAATTGCCCTGCACCTGGTTTAGGTGAAGGTATGGCAAACAATCTGAGAATTCACTCCCAAAGGCTGTTAATGCAGTCATAAAGTACATGGTTACATCGTATCCCTGCATGGCAAAGTTATTGGGTTCGGTACTAAAGTTTTCCTTAAACTCCTCCACAAATCCGATGGTGGCCGGATTGGTATAATCTACCCAATAAGGATCAATGTATTTCAATTTTAAGTTATGAAAATGATCGACCTGAATACTCGCAAAGTTATCAAAGCGGCTTGAGCCGATCAGTGTAATCGAATACTCGCGGCTAAGGTTATTTACGTTTGAAATGGCAATACTCAATTCTCCTTCGTTCAACGAAGGAATGTATACTACATTCTCCTTGCTTTTCGACATAATCCGGCTCAATCCGAAACCACCTTCATTCTCGAAATCGTATATGGTAAAATTTACCCCCTCGTTATCACTCATGAATCCTGAATTTACAAACTTCTCCTTGAACATCTCAACCAGTTTGCCTTCCTGTGTTCCTTCATAATTTCGGGTTTTTACAATCACAAAATTGCTGTTATAATACTCTTCTGCCACCATCTCTGCTGTTCTGCTGGCGACATAATCGTGCGATGGATTTACCTGGTAATAGCTTGGATTTCCGGCTGTAATTTCACTTTGCGATGCCAGTGGTGAAACAAGTGGAATACGGTTTTTAGCCGCGTAATCGGCAACCTCTTTCTGCACTTGTTGATAGATAGGTCCAATGATTAAATCGGTCATTAAAAACTCAGCACTTTCCATATACTGACGAATTGAATCAGCATTGCGCTGGGTATCAAACACATTCAAACGTATATGGACACCGGCTTTTTGTAAAGAATCGGCCGCCAGTAAGACCCCTTCATAAAACTGCAAGAAGTTTTCACTACCACCGTAAAACTGTTTAAACAACTCCTTACGTTCTTCCATTTCAATGGTAGTATCCTGTGCAATTTCCACCTCTTCTTCGCTAAACAATTCCATCGTATCCATTGGGGCATCTTCAAGGTTCAGGGTATCATTTGCTTCAAGGAATAAGGGTAAAAACAAGGCAATAGTATAGGTTTTATCCGTAAACATTGTTCTGCTGTCTGGCAAACAGCTTTGAGGTATTTCCAGCGGTAGTTCCACTTCGTAGTACTCTTCCACCAAACGCGCCGAATCTGCTATGTTATTACGAACAATCTGTTCAAAAATCTCGTCGGGTTTAGCGGGTATAAGAACCGTTTCACCGGCCACCAGGTTGCGTGTTTCCAGAACAGGATTGAACTTTTTTATTTCGGGAATACTTAGTCCATATTTTTTCGAAAGTCCGTACAAGGTTTCTTTTTTTTCCACCATGTGATTGGTAAAAGCGGCCTCGTTAACAGGTCTGGCAAGTGTCTTCTCAACTTCAAGTACCGGAATACGAATGACCACTCCAGCTGGAAAACCAGTATTCAGAATCGGATTCAGCGCCTTAAGTTCTGCCTCACTGATCCCATATTTACGGGTGGTTCCCCACATCGTTTCTCCTGATTCTATAATGTGTTCAAGGTAATTTATGCCGACAGGCTTGTCAAGGGCTTCGGGTTTGGTCTCCCCAGGGGTACTGCTTCTCTTTGCAGGAATATAAATGGTCATTCCGGCCTTTAAGTTTACTGCCGCCGGATTTTGTTTAAGCAGTTCATTCTCTGTCACCCCATATTTACGAGCAAGAGAATACAAGGTTTCTCCCGAAATTACCTGGTGTGCTACCAGTCCTTCAGACACCTGCGTAACAATCTCTTCTTCAACGGACTTAACAACATTCCAGAATGGAATTTTAACCTTGACATTCTTTTTATACTTCTTTACTCTGCTATTGTAGGCATACAATTCTTCAACGGTAATGTCGTGCTTCTTAGCAATGGAATAAGGAGTTTCTTTTCTTGACTTTATTTTATACGTTGTAAAACCATCCGGCGTATCTTTTTGATCGGCACTTCTTTGTGAAAGCCCTACTCCTTCTTTGTAAGGAATCTTCAGCATGTCACCAAGATTCAATCCTCCTTTAACTTTCGGATTAAGCTTTTCCAAAAGCGCCTGGTCGATATTGTAGCGTTTGGTAATGGAATAAAGTGTTTCGCCGGTTCTCACCTGATGAGAGATATACTTTTCTCCTTGAATGACTACAATCTCATCTTTGAGTAAATCCTGGGCCATTACATGCTCTGAAAATACAGCAAGGAGGGAAAAAATAATTGCACTTAGAAAAATCCTCATTTATCCTGATTAAATATTTCGTGCCAAATTTAAAAAATTATGGTCAACCGATTGGTTCTTATTCAAGTTTTAACGTGATTTTGACATTTTTGTCAAGATTGTTGGA
>JBFEWU010000378.1:0-4618 GCA_041546215.1 Draconibacterium sp.
AAAAAAAATTAAAAAAATACTATTGTTTGAGAAACACACTTGTCCGTGGTGGCTAGCATACACTTGGGATAACAGGATAAGAAAAATTTTTCAAAATACCGACGTAATATTAAAACCTTATATGAATCCAGGGATTACAGCCTTAGATGTTGGATGTGGAATGGGGTATTTTAGTATTCATATGGCTAAATATATTGGTGAAAAAGGGAAAGTTATTTCAGTTGATATACAAAAAGAGATGCTAGAAATATTAAAAAAGAGAGCAGAAAAAAGTGGTTTAGACAATATTATAAAACCGATTCTTAGCCAAGGAGATTTAAGTGACATCAGCGAAAGGACCGATTTTGCATTGAATTTTTGGATGTTGCACGAAGTTGATTCGCAAAAAAAGTTAGTGAAACAAATATATGACTTATTAAATCCTGGTGGGAAATACCTAATTGCAGAACCAAAAATTCACACAAGTAATAAATACTTTGAATTAATAATCGGAATGTGCAAAGAAGTTGGATTCATTGTAGAGACTAATCCTAAAATTACATTTAGTAGGTCAGTGTTATTGTCAAAACAAAAAGTGGTATAACCTCTCGCTGGTGGGGACGGCGAGGACCATGCCGCCCCACAGCTTAGCGTTAGCCATACGTTGTGCTTAATACGGGAAAAGAAAAATGACACTCGCAGATTTAGGATATAATACAGATTTAGAAAATTACCGAATTGAACAAGGACTTGATTCATTTGGTATTGGAAGAGTAATCACAGAACACAAAGATAGATACATTGTCAAAACAACTGAAAATGAATTTGAAGCGGAAATAGTAGGTAATTTAAGATTTTCAGCAAAAAATAGGTCAGACTTTCCTGCTGTAGGAGATTGGGTTGCTATTTCGGAATATGATGTAAACAAAGTGCTAATTCACGCTGTACTCCCGCGAAAAACAATTATAGAAAGACAGACTGTTGGAAAATTTGGAGAAAAGCAAATTATTGCAACAAATATTGATTTTGCCTTAATTGTTCAGGCTGTTGATAGAGATTTCAATATAAATAGAATAGAAAGATATTTAACTATTTGCAATGCTTCAAATGTGAAGCCAATTATTATACTTAGCAAGATTGACTTAATAAACGATTTCCAATTAAAAGACATTCAGGACAACATAACAAAGAGAATTAAACTTGTACCAATAGTTGCAATCAGCAATGAAACAGAAATTGGATATGACAGATTGAATGAGATTTTTGTGAAAGGCAATACCTATTGTTTGCTTGGTTCGTCAGGTGTTGGTAAATCAACCCTGTTAAATAATATTTCAGGCAAAGCACTAATGAAAACCGATTCAATAAGTGCAAGTACAAAAAAAGGTAGACACATTACAAGTCACAGGGAATTAATAATTCTTAAAAATGGCGGAATCTTAATTGACAATCCAGGAATGAGAGAAGTTGGAATAGCGGATACAACAAGTGGATTAGAGATTACATTCAATACTATTGTTAATCTATCTCAAAATTGCAAATTCAAAGATTGTACACATATTCACGAGAATGGCTGTGCGATACTGGAAGCCGTTGAAAAAGGAGAAATTGATAAAGATTCTTATGAAAACTATCTGAAAATGGAGAGGGAAAAAACTCATTTCGAATCAACTGTTACGGAGAAACGCAAAAAGGACAAGGATTTCGGAAAGATGATTAAGAACTATAAAAAGGACAAGAAACTGAACAAGTACTAAGCACAACAATGTATAAAAATAATAGCCGAGACAGTAGTAAATTCAAGGGTTGTAGCCCGCTTCAATTTCATTGTAAATTGAAAGTGAATTGTTCCGCAGTCGGCTACTATTCTTATACTTACCGAGATGTAACAGTAAAGTAAAAATAAACCGGAGATTAAATGATCATAAGAAAAGAAACTACATCAGATATTGAGGCAATCAGCCAAGTCACAACAGCTGCCTTCAGGACGCTCCCAATCAGCAATCGCACTGAGCAATTCATAATCGAGGCATTACGCGCCGCAGGCGCACTTACTTTGTCGCTTGTGGCAGAAATTGATGGGCGTGTTGTCGGACATGTTGCTTTTTCGCCTGTAATAATTTCTGACGGCGCAAAAGACTGGTACGGCTTGGGTCCAGTTTCTGTATTGCCAGAATATCAAAAGCAAGGCATTGGTAAATCGCTTATCAACGAAGGTTTGTCCTTGCTGAAACAATTGAATGGAAAAGGTTGCGCTCTTGTTGGTGATCCTAACTATTATAAATGGTTCGGTTTCAAGAATTTTCCAGAATTAGTTTATGAGGGAGTTCCACAAGAAGTTTTCCTGGCCTTACCGTTCAACGAAAAGATTCCACAAGGCATTCTTGTGTTTCATGAAGGGTTCTTGGCAAATGGCTAACAACCGCATCAACTCGGACTGGCAATTCCGCTGCGCTTCATTGCCATCCGGTTATGCGGATCGTTATGTGTAAAAATCAATATTGAGAATCATTATGTTTCAGGAATTAAAAGGAATACATTCACGTCCCGCACCTTTTCAATTTTATACAGCGGATGAGCTGTGGACAAATGAGCATACATCAAAGCGGATGCTTGAATACCACTTGAATGAATCAGTTGATATGTCGTCCCGAAACAGGAGCTTTATCGAATGCTCTGTGGAATGGATTGTCACCCGTTTCGGAGTAGACGAAAGCACTGAAATTGCCGACTTCGGCTGCGGGCCGGGTCTTTACACAGAAAGACTGGCAGAACGGGGCGCAATTGTCACAGGTATAGATTTCTCAGAAAATTCTCTAAGGTATGCCAAGCGGTCTGCTGCTCAGAAAAGCCTTGAAATCAATTACGTTCTGACGAACTATCTGGATTTTGATACAACAGACAGTTTCGATCTTATCATAATGATAATGTGTGATTTCTGCGCTCTGAGTCCCGAACAGAGAAAAGCAATGCTCTCAAAATTTCGTTCACTGCTGAAGCCGGAAGGTTCCGTATTGCTCGATGTGTATTCTCTGAACAGTTTTAACAGTAGAGAAGAATCGGCAACCTGCGAATTCAATCAGCTAAACGGTTTCTGGTCGCCTGACGATTATTACTGCTTTGTCAACACATTCAAATATGACAAAGAACGGGTGATTCTTGATAAATATACCATAATCGAAGAAACACGGAAGCGCGTGGTATACAACTGGCTACAGTATTTCAACGAAGATTCGCTGAAAAGTGAATTTGAGGAAAACGGCTTCAGGGTTGAAGCGTTATACTCAGACGTTGCCGGTAAAACTCTGACTTCAGAGTCAGCAGAAATTGCTATCGTTGCAGGGAAATAACAAAGACATAACCCGGCGCTGCATTCGGACGCAAAGGGTTCCGGGCGCTACGCTCCCTCCGCCTTTACGCCGGTGAGCTTGTCTTTGGGCAGCTCATCAAATGCTGGGGAAATCAGATGAAAAAGGAAAAATACATCGATCCTCATCTCGAAAAATACCTTTTAAAATATGACAAATGGTTAAACAAAGGGCAAATTTCGTACTCTTCAAAGGTTATCCCTGTCTCAGAATCTTTAAACACAAAACAGTGGGTCCTCCCGACAGAGCAGGTGATGGCGATACTTCGCAATGCAAAATCGGTGGCTGTTCAGAACTGTGAATGCAGGGTTCATTATGAGAGGTGTGACAATCCTTTAGAAGTCTGTTTTTTGCTGAATGATGTGGGAAATAAGTTCGTAACAAGAGGGGAGGCCCGGCACGTAGATTTAAAAGAGGCAGCCAAAATTTTAAATAAGGCAAACGAAAGCGGACTTGTTCATCTCAGTCTATACATGCCTGACCATGAAATTTTTGCATTATGCAGTTGCTGTTCATGTTGTTGCCATGATTTACAGATAGTGAAGCACTATGAACGGAAGGATTTAATTGTCCGTTCGGAATATGTAGCTGTTACGAGTTCTGATGATTGTATTCATTGCGGTGAATGTGTTGGTAGGTGTGTTTTTAGTGCCAGAGTCTTCCAAGATGAAAAAATGGAATACAATGCTGAAGCATGTCTTGGCTGTGGGCTTTGTGTGAAGATTTGTCCTGTCGAGGCTACATCAATGCAACTCCGTGAACCAGAACGAAAATAGGCCAAGCCTTTTTCGCCCAACAATTGCATTGAGAGGATTCATATGATTAATGATATTTTTGCCCTATCAAACGACGTGCGATATGTTGCTATCTACCGAGAGGGGCATCTCGAAACAAAGTCAAAAGAAGGTACTTTAGGTGCCAGTAGTTCGGATTCAGATCGATACGAAGAGCTTTTGGTTAATCCGACGCTAATTACACTTGCAACCCAAAGAGGCAATATTGACTGTGGCGGACTGGACTACTTGATAATTAGATATGGGAATTTTTTTCAGTTTGTCTTGCCTACTACTTTGGGCCATATATCGGTTTGCATAGATAAAAACGCAGATCCAGTTACCCTTGGGGCGAAGGTAATATCTCTTTTAAAGGACGAAATATCGGAGACATAACCCATCAGTTGAGCTGACGGGCAGAAACTGGGTGCTTTTTCATCAAATGCTGTCTTATTCTGATGTTCATCAGGCCCGCAGCTCACTTCCATGTTGGCAATA
>JBFEWU010000303.1:0-5588 GCA_041546215.1 Draconibacterium sp.
CATCCAGCAATCTGAATATCCGAAAATCCAGATATCCTGTATACTGACCACTGACCGCTGATCACTGGTTCATTGCTCTAATTTGACCAAGTAGCTGCCTTGAGATTCGAGGATTTTGGCCATGAACTGGAATAAAATTAGTGAATTGTGTGACCAAAGTCCCAAACAGGCAGTAAAGGCTTCGCTATTTTTGCACCGATAAATAATATGTTTATTAGCCAGACAACAATTAGTCAATTGAAATGTTGTTGCTATGGATATCCAACATAAAATATATGTAAAATGATCTCATGTCCCATCTAATCTTTTTATCTTTGGTTTTGTTATACAAACACCAATTATGAGGTAAGATCTAATGCTTACAATGAAGAATAAATTCATACTGTTTTTTATCCTCCTTCTTAACGGTTTATTTGCCGGTGGGACAGAGGTATTTACCGAAGTTTCGGGTATCGTTACTGATCGTAAAACCGGAGAGCCCATTCCTTTCGTTAATGTGTGGATAAAAGGAACTATGTACGGAACAATGACCAATGTGGATGGAGGATTTATTCTGTCTGCTTCGTTTGGAGATACCATTCGTTTTTCGGCTGTAGGTTATGCAAAAAGTCAGGAGCTAATAACTAAAAACACAAAATATCCACTGAATATCCGCCTGAATCCCGAGGTACAAAAGATCAAAGAAGTTACTGTACGCCCCGAGGAATCGCGGGCAAAAGTGTTGATGCGGCAGGTAATGCAGCATAAGAAGGAGAATCGGCAGAATGTGTTGGAACGCGATGATTATAAAAGCTTTGCCCGAACGTCGGTTTATGTTGCCATCGACTCCATATCGAGGGTGAATCGCATTGTGGAAAATATGAACGAGGTAACCATGAAAATTGAGGGGCAGGAATTACGGTTTTCTCCCATCTATTTGTCTGAACTGGGTACGCTGGTAAACAACAGAAAAGACAGCATGGTATACAATAAAAGAGATGGAATTTTTCCGAAACTGAACCAAACCATAGAGAGCCAGATTTTGCTAAATGTGGTGGTCGACCTGGATTTTTATAAGGATCAAATCAATATTCTCGGACGTGGAATTATTTCTCCACTGGCCAATTCGGCGCGTTTGCATTACGATTTTTACCTCAACGACAGTACAAGGGTAGACAGTGCCTGGTGTTACAGTTTTTCTTTTACTCCAAAAAATAAATACAACGCATTGTTTACAGGAAGATTTACCATTGAAGGAGAAAACTATGCTTTAACAAATATTTATGCCTATGTCCAGGAGGAGGCCAATATTAATTTTGTAAACGGTTATCGATCGAATGTTTCCTATAAAAAACAAGCCGATGGGAAATGGTTTTATGATGAGCAGGATATAAGTCTTAACCTTTCGCTGGTGCTGAATAAGGACACGGTTTCGAAATACGGATCACAGCGTATCGACCAGGTTACGGGAGGAAACTGGTTTGTTACCAAAACCACCCAATATTCCACATCGGAATACCTGGAAGAGGTAAAGGGATACGATTGGAAAAAACAGCCTGAGTTTGCTACTTCACTGATGTCTGACGGAACTTACGAGCGTGTTGACCGGCTAAAGGAAAATAACGTGGTAAGAGGCATTGATGCTGTTGGAGGAATGGTGCTTACCAGTTACATCGACATGGGAAAGATTGAAGTTGGCCCGGTTTTCGACATTTACAGTACCAATGCCATTGAAGGACACCGTTTTACTGTGCCCCTGCGTACGGGTGAAAAAATGTGGGAACGTGTTACCGTGGGAGGATTTGTTGGGTATGGAACGCGCAATAAAGAGTTTAAGTTTGGAAGCAACTTTGGCTGGCAACTGAGCCCTGACGATAAATTTATTTTACGTGGCAGTTACTCCAACGATTACAACCTGGTTTCGCAAGATAAATACCTGCGGTTTATTAAAAAGAATCCGAACACCAGAGGAAATGGAAACTTTATAGCAGCCCTAACCTCGCGTGAAGAAAATCCATATTTAAAAGAAGAGAAAAAAGTTCATGTTAACCTAGAATACAACACCGATAATATTATTCTGGAAGGTGGTGCATATTTCGAATCGAGCCAGGCCACACCCGAAATTCGCTTTATAAACGGGGGCACCGACTATAATCATTATTCCAATTACGGACTGCTGTTTAACGCACGTTTGGCTTTTGGCCAGTACTTCGACCAGTATTATTTTATGCGTGTTTACTACATCGATCAAACGCCGGTGATAAACATGAGCTGGGATATAGGCCGGGCTTATTTGCCCGGAGAATCTCTGCCCGATTTTAATTTGTATTCGCATTTTCATGGATCGGTTGTGGGAAAGGTAAACTGGGGGGCAACCTTTATGCGCTACATGCTTAATGGAGGGTATCTGTTTGGTAATGCACCCTACGATTTACTGGAAATGCCCGTTGGTTCGCAGTCGCTGGGATTTGCCAAATATCGTTTTAACCTTTTACACCAGGCTTCATTTGCTCATAATGTTTATACCAATGTGCATCTCGATTGGGTGGGTGGGGGAATTGTCTTCAATAAAATCCCCATGTTAAAGCAGCTGAAATTACGTGAAATGCTTTCGTTAAA
This sequence comes from Draconibacterium sp., assembly GCA_041546215.1. Lineage (GTDB taxonomy): Bacteria > Bacteroidota > Bacteroidia > Bacteroidales > Prolixibacteraceae > Draconibacterium. The sequence continues at coordinate 2,599 of JBFEWU010000303.1, forward strand.
AGCACACTATGGCGACAGGAACAGTTCTTATAAACCCGTTTTTGATTTGCCTCAGGCGTATTCACAGGAAATGACCATGCCCTATGCAGAGATTGGAGTGGGTATTACCAATATTTTTAAAGTATTGCGTGTGGAATATATTCACCAGCTGGGGGGTACTTATGTGAACCGCAGCTTTACCGACAATAGTGGCATCCGTTTCAGGGCAGAGATGAGTTTTTAAACTTCCAGTTCTTTGGAAAGTGGGGCTTTTCTCAGCGCTATCTTCTCGGAAATCAACTCCCAGCCAACCGATTCAATTAATTGGCGGATTAGTGAAACAGTATCGCTGGCCTGATTTTTTGCAATGAGTACCAGGTGGCTGCTTTCCACCTTTTCGCGAATAAATTCTTTCGATTTTTTGTTGAGATTGGTTAAATCGCTTTCCGAAAATTTATTGATAATTCCCTTTTGAATGTCGTAATACTCCAGGTCGTTATCTATACTCAGAATTTCGGGTTCGGGAAATTGCGAAAGCGTAACCTGTTTTTTCTGGGTATTTATTTCGATATTTATTTTGGTAAGGTCGAAACCAATCATCACTTTGGCTTTTACAATCAGCAAAGCCTTTTTTTCGGTTTGAAGGAGTTTGAAAAAAAGGTTTTTTTCGTCGCGGTGCGTAAAAATTTCCGAGAATTCACCTTCAACGGTAATCAATTTGCAAACTTGTTTAATTTTTTCGAGCAAGAGCACCGATTGGCTTTTTAAGGCTCTGTCGCTGCGGTTTTTATAAAAAAATACGGTAGCGCCTGCACCGCCGGCCAAACCTATAATTAATCCTAATAAAATAAGGGTTTCCATACGAAAAAAGATTACTCGTTTAAAAGTAAACTTTTTTATGGAAACCCATACTTTTCAGATCTGTTAATTTTTTACCGTACTATTTTTTTGCTTCTTCTTCCTTTTTCCCATCTTTTGAAAGAAAGGGTTCAGCCAGTTTGAAAATCGGAAAATCTGCACTTGCTTTTGTGAGGTTTGTGGCACAGGCAATGATCAGGTTTTCATCGGGATAAACAAGAACCGATGCACTTCCTCCCGTTACCGAACCATCTTTCCCATAAATTAAATTCCCTCTGTTGTCCGTCATCACCATCCAGCTGTTTGTCATGTCGGGGACATAGTTGTCGACCAGATGAATTTTGGTGAATACTTTTTGTCGGGTATCTTCCGAGATGTAATTTCCAGCGATAAATTCCCTGGTCAGATTTACCAGGTCTTCGGCATTGGATAAAATACCTTCAGAAGGCGCGCGGTGGCGCAAATCAATTGTTGTGGAATTCACAACCTGCGATATCATATTTTGGTCAAAGAAATTGCTGCGATCTTCGATGCTTAAAAAAGGATTGTCGAGCAGGGTGTGGTTTAAATGCAGGGTGTCGGTTAAGTAGCTTTTAAATATTTCATGAAACCTTTTGTTTGTGGCTTTTTCCATAATAGCACCCAGCAGGTTGAAGTTATAGCTGGAGGGATATTGGTATAATCCCGGAGGACAAATCAAAGGATCGTCTTTAAATTTGTCAATCCCTTTTTGCAGGCTAATGTAAAAGCCCTGCCCGGTTTCCTCCCTTAAATTTGGCTCCCTGATTCCCGAGGTATGCTGTACCAGTTGTTCCAAAGTAAGCGGATATTCCTTAGCCGGAAAATCGGGGTAATAATGTTGTATGGTCGAGTCGGGGTGTAGTACTCCTTCTTCAACCAGTTTAAAATAAATTAATGTGGTGTAAAGTTCCGAGATGCGGCCAATCCTGAATTTGGTAGAGCGAGTGGCTCTCACATTTAAGTCCTTCGAGGCAAGTCCAATTCCTTCGGAATAAATGAACTCACCATCTTTCCATATGGCTACGCTGGCACCGGGGACAAAATTACCAGCCATAAAATATCCGATTTCCTGGCGGATTTGTTTAATCTCGTTCAGATACTTTTTACTGTACAGAATGTCGGTTTCTGTTTTCTTACAGTTTGAAAGTCCGAATAAAACAGAAAACAATACTACAATTTGAATTCCTCGTTTCATTATTCTCAAAAATTAGATGTTATAAAAAAGCAGCTGCTAAAATAGGATTTTAAGTAGAAACCAGGTGGTAATTCGAGGAAATTTATGGAGAAAATATGGAGATCTTAAAGAAAATTCTTTTTATTCAGTAAGTTATAAAAAGCAACTTTATAAGTACTGCTCACCGGAATGAGTTTTTGTTTGATTTTAATGGCGTTATTTTCAATGTAATCAATTTTGTCTACAGCAATAATATATGATTTATGCACTCTCACAAACTTTTTGGGATCAAGTAATTCCTGCATCTTTTTGAAATTCAGGAGGGTCATTATTTTGCTGTCTTCGGTATGAATTTGCAGGTAATCGCGTTGGCCTTCGATGTACAAAATTTTATTAAAATATACTTTTACCGTTTTGTTTCCCGATTTAATAAAGGTGTAGTCGGTTTGTTCATTCTGATTGTTTGCCGGCACAGCCTGATGGATTTGTGAATGCTGATTCTGATCTTTTAAGTACCGGGCATAAACTTTTTCAACGGCTTTGATAAAACGCTCGAAAGGAATGGGTTTTAGCAGGTAATCAACCACATCGAGTTCGTATGCTTTTAGGGCATATTCGTCGAAAGCGGTAGTTAGAATTACGTATGGCGGATCTTTTATGGTTTCCAGCAGCTGAATTCCGGTAAACTCATCCATTTGAATATCGAGAAATATAAGATCGACTTTATTTTCTCGTAAAAATGAAAAGGTAGAAAGTGCATTGTCGAAAGTTCCCAGGAGATTCAGGTAATCAATTTTTTCGGCAAAACGCTGTATCTTCTTTAGGGCAAGAAGTTCGTCATCAACAGCAATGCAATTCATTTTCATAGTACAAAAGTTTAAAGTTAATTAGAGCAAAGAACAAAGAGCAAAGAACAAAGAACAAAGAGCAAAGAATAGTAAACAGTGATCAGTGTTCA
>JBFEWU010000264.1:0-6654 GCA_041546215.1 Draconibacterium sp.
AATAAGCAAATAAACGCAAACTCCTGTAAGTGCCACATTTACAGGAGTTTTTATTTTTAGCTGCTGCAAAAACGCATAAAAACGAATACGCAGAGGGGGCAAAAAGTGGCCAGAAAGTGGGTAACTCTCCTCTTTTCGTGAGGGTTACAGTCAATTTCAATTGCATTGAAATTTCGTTAGGGAAAGCGATTTTAATGAAATTTGGCATGAATAACTTCAAAAATGAAAGGGAAAGTCGAAGGATGCGACTAACACAAACGGATTTTTGGAAGCGACAATTTTTCGGCTGAACGAAATTCGGCAACGGTTTATCATAGTTAATTGAGTTTGGCCGGGTCAAATCGTATTTAGGTGCATCTGGATGTCTTTTTGCAAACCGGATTGTACTTTTATCTGAGAGGCAAAATAACCCCAATGTTTTACCACATCGTTTATTTCATCAATTATCTTTTCTCCCTTTTTAATGTTGTTGACTTTGGCAATGGTCATCAGGTCGTCTTTACCAATGTTTAGATGTTTCCCATTTACACTTAGTGTTTGCTGTTTTACCCATACATTTGTAGCATCATACGAATAACAAATATCGTATGCCGGAGCCAGTTCCCACTTTTCGCCTTTCTTTAGCCTGAAAGCGAAATTTTTAGTGTGGTCGTCAAAATTGGTTGCGAATACATTAAACACCATTCTGCGAAACATTTGCTCTGCCTGGGGATAAGGCAAGCGAAGCAAACGCAGGGTTTGAAAAACCTGTTCATAACTGTAAGCATGTAAATTGGTAAAATCGAAGTGCTGAATTCCACACAAGGTATGCACATGATGTTTAATGTCGTGTCCTTCGCGATCAAAACGTTTGGTCATAAAATGCGCCCTGCCGTTTTCTTCCAGCAACTCACTTTGCATCATATCAATGCCACATTCTTTTGCCATCAAGTAGTAAGCGTATTCCACCCGTCCCCAACCATGGCTGGTGCCAAACTGAACTCCGCTTACCCCATCCAGTTTTAACAACCAGTGCGAAAAACCTTTGGGAGCCTTTGTTTGGCCCGAACGTACTTCCTTTGTTTTTTCATTAAAAGCAATCACTGCTTTGGGTCTGGCACCACCCGCCGAGGTTCCGATCTTCAGAAGCGCTTTCATGGCTAGCTCTTCATCGGCTTCCAGGTGTGTTTCAAAATTCTCGCGTTTCGACAACATTTTTTTAGCTGCATCCACCAGAGAACTTACTTCTATCGAAAAAGTATTTTTGCTGGTCTTTACCCGGGCGGGTTCAAACTCCAGTGCCCCCATGCCACGTTTGCCGATAAAACAAAGTTTTTCCACTGGATTCATGCTGTTGGGAGGACGACCATTTTGTGCCAGCCATTTTTCGATTAACTGATTACCATATTTATCCGGAAGTGAGTCAGCAAGCATTCCGGGTAAACCCTTAAAAGTATCTTCCCCACTGTCTTTAGTCGGGAAAAGTTCCGGGAAATTATATACCCTGTCGCCACTGCTAATTGGCATTTTCAGTGGCGACAAATCCCATCCTTTTTCCAGAAAAGGTTTATCAAACTGAAATTCTGCAAGCATACGCTGGCTATTCCATGTAACAACCCCCACTGTGGTATCCCATATTTTTACGTAAGCATAATCTACCATCCTAAGTCCTCGTTATCGTCGGTTTCTGTATTCTTCTGTCTGCTGGCACGTTGTCGTTTTTTCTCTTGCATACGCGCGTACTCTATGGGGCTAATTGTTTCATCTATGGTAAAACCATTTAACAAATACAAGAGGTTTAAGGCCCGCATCACCTGTATTAACGAGCTTAACGTTACCGATTCCCCTTTTTCAAGCTGCCCCAGGGTCCACCGGTTTATGCCGGCTTCTGTAGCCAGCTTTGCCTGTGTTTTGTTTTCCTTGAGTCGTTTGTGTTTTATGAATTCACCTAGGGCTGCGATAATAGCATTATCACTCATTGCTATCCATTTGTTGTTGGTATTTCCCATCATTAGCCTCTGTTTTAGCATTTACCGTTGGTATTTCCCAGCAAATATATGAATAATATATCTAATATTAGCTAAAAGACTCTTTGAATGTTGGTATATACCAACACTATCCTTATAAAGTAGTGTTAATGTAGGTATATCCCAACATTAAAACAAAGGATTCCATCTCTTTAAAAGGAGATGGAATCCTTTGTACTTTTTAAATGGTAATGAATAAAGTCGTACAGATGCTAACAAATGATTGATTTCTTCGTAGAAAACCATTGTATGTATTTATAAACGCGTACAATTACGTACCCATGTTTGCAAATTAATATGTCGCGATGTATCTAACAATTATTTTGCGAATATTCCCTTAGAGTAAATGAGATACAAGAATATTGAAAAGGTCCAGTTAGTTCTGCCTCCTCCCAGAAGACCAGATACGATTACAACTAAATTTGCAAACCTGCCTCAGCCATTTGCACGCTATGCACGGGAATTAATATTTTGGTTGGCTGGGAGGGCTGTTTCGAGCGATATATTTGCCACAATGCTTAATGGTTTGCTTCCGCATCAACCGGAGACACAAGATAATTCTATAGCCAAATTTGCAAGATGGCCTCAACCTCTGGGCATTGTATCTGTAGGAACTTACATCAGACAGAATAATCCTGGTGTTGAAGTCGAGATTCTTGACGGAAACAATGTGCTCACCTTAGATCAAGTGATTGATAAGCTTGATGCTGATATTGTGGGTATTTCAGCCACAGCTGGTGGTTATGATTATGCTATTAAAGTGGCTGAAATTGCCAATCAAAAAGGTGCAAGGGTAATCCTGGGAGGAGCTGCTGCCACTCCACTAGCTACGGAGATCATAAAATACTACGATTTTGTAGATGCCGTGATCAGATATGATGGCGAGATAGCTTTTTCAAAGTATGTTGCCGCTGAACCGTTAGATTCAATAGAGAATCTTGTTTATCGTGACAATCATGAGATCAGAGAAAATCCTGTAAAGCTACCGTGTCTTGACAAGCTTCCACCACCAGACAGGGATCTGCTGGACATGGAAGCATATTTTAAGAACAGTAAAGATCCAGCGTATCCAATCTGTGATCCATTTAAGAGACCCATGAACATTTATTCCCAGAAAGGGTGCATGTGGCGCTCGCAAGAGGAAGGCGGTTGTGTATTCTGCTCCGTTCCTTATTATAAGCTGCAGCTTAGGGAACCTAAGCTGGTATGGAATGAGATTTCATCGCTGGTTGAGAAATACCAGGCAGATTTCATCTGGGATCCGTCTGACAACCTTGTAGGAGACAAAGAGTGGTTTAAGGCTTTCTGTGCAGCTAAACCGAATGGATTAAAGATTCCTTACACCAATTATGTTGACGCCGAAAACATAGATGAGGAAACTGCAAGATTACTTGCTGAGTCGGGATGTGTTAGTGTTTTTGTTGGTATGGAATCTGGTGATCCTAAAATGCTGGAAAGTATGAATAAAAGAGCAAAGCTAGAGGATAATTTAAGAGCCATGAAGCTGTTACAAAAATACCGGATTGGTGTGATCGCTGGGGTGGTAGTCGGGGTGCAGGGTGAAAGCAAAGAAAGTATGGACAGAACCATTGGATTTCTAAAAAGACTAATGGAATTTGACAACTTTGACAGGTTTGAGTGGGGTACACTAATACCTTTTCCTGGCTCCAAAGCAAACCGAATGCTGCGGGAGCATCCTGACCTTAAACACAAATACAAAGATTTTGGCAACAAGAATTACCTGTTTCAGTTAGTAAGCATGATACAGGACTGGCACAGGAATTATTGTGAGATAGACTTCAATGACATTCTTGATTTTCAGGACAGGGTGCGTCAAGAGGGCTTGGTGCCCTATGAAATGACCATGTTCCAGAGACGCTCATGGTCTGGCACACCTTCAAAGGTATTTCTTAAATAGAATATTCTTCTAATTTTTAAAATGATAGTGGTTCAACTATTGTCTAATTTGAACCAAAATCTGTATGTATTAAAATACATTAACAATGTTTTTCCCGCACATGTAAAGAGTCCGCTATTTGGTGCTGAATTGACCATTCCTATTACAAATCACCGATTGAATTTAGGTAACTGGCAAGGTATACATTTTTGTGAATTTCGAAATCATGGGGGAAGTAGAAAAATAGTAGCAATTATAATCAGTTGATTAAGTCATTTTTTGAACGGTTCACAGTGAAAACAATTTGAAACATGTAATTTTGTGTTAACTGCTACATCATTAAAAGCATTAACACCTGTTTTAAAACCATTAATACTACAATTCCGGATTTGACCGGAACAATTAATAACTGCAATACCACTATGAGTAAACAGGTGAGTGCAAGTGGAGTGGGAGATTTTGAAACGATTTCCTTTCAAAAGCGCACGGAGCCAAACCGATTTTTTGACAGACATTATTTTTAACCCGTCATCCGCCAGCTGGCGGACTGGCGGTGGTTGAACAAGGCGAAAACGCTGGAATATCAAGCCCATCCGCATGACCTCATTTATTAGCTTTATTATTTTTATGTCAACCATTTTTCGAAATTGTCTTTGTTTATTACTTCAAATGAAGAATCGGGATAAGCATTTTTCCATTGTGTTGGAATCTTAACTTTTGATTCTTTCCATTTAAATTCATAACCAAATAAAGAACCATCCCTTTCTTCCACCCAATCCACCTCTTGTTGTTCATAGGTTCTCCAGAAATAATTATTAGATGAAAGTCTATTGTTTTCCTGATATTTAAGTCGTTCGCTAATCATATAGTTTTCCCAAAGTACTCCAATGTCATTCCGTGATTCAATTGGATTAAAGTTTGCAATCACAGCATTTCTTATTCCATTGTCAAGAAAATACCATCTGGAATTCTTTGTAATTTCTTTTCTTAGGTTTCGACTAAATCCTTCTACTTTATGAAGAATGAAAACTTTGCTTAATAAATCAAGGTACTTTTCTACAGTGTTTTTGCTGATTCCTAGTTGTTTCCCTAACTCTTGCAATGACACTTTGCCTCCAATTTGAAAAGCTATGAATCGTAAGAGGTTAAATATTTTTTGTGAATTCTTGATGTTTTCATATACCAGGATATCTTTTAGAAGATATGAACTGACCATTTCATTCAGGTAGTCTATTTTATCCTCTCGGTCAGGAAGTTGTAGTAACTCAGGGTAATTGCCAAAAATTAATCTTTCCCTTACTTTATCAATTTTTTCAATATTATTTTCAATCTGATTGTATTCATTTTCAGAAAGTGCAAAAAGGTTAAATGAGTACTTTCTTCCAGTTAAAGGTTCTCCTGCATCCTTATGAATATCAAAAGAAGAAGAGCCTGAAATGATTATTTTCAAGTCTTCGATTTCGTCAATCATAAGTTTAAGCTTTAAGCCAATCTCCGGAATTTTCTGAGCTTCGTCAATGTAAAGAAATTTGTATGAACCCAGCAGTTGTTTATAATTCTCAACGCTTCTAATTGCAAGTTTATCGTGGACATTAATATCCTCACCATTTAAAGAAAGCACAGGTTCGTTAATTTTTTCAAGTATTTCTTTAACAAGAACAGTTTTTCCAACCCTTCGCGCGCCATAAACAATTACAACTTTGTTGGATTGTAACTTCTTAATTACATTTTTCGATAAGTCTCTGACTAAATAATCCATAAATCCGTCAATTGATTGACGTAATTTACTATATTTACGTCAATTTGCCAAATTTGCACTGGATTTTTTAATGACAACACGAGATGGAATCCCTTGAATCCTTTGTTCGCCACCATCTTATTTCCCAAAGCTCTTGATCTGCTCCTGGCAAATCTTCTCCGTTAATTCCTGGAGGAGTTTTACCCTTTCGCCCAGGTAAATTAAATCCGTCTCGGTAATCTGGTATTCATCCATTTTATACCGGGCATCGATGTATGCGCGATGCAACAGCCGGAAAAGGTTTTTCTCTTTCTCCGTATTTTTTGGGAATGGCCTTTTGAACTCTTCATTCAGCATCTCGGCCCGGTAACTCAGCGCCTCCAGGCTATGTGTTTTAGGGCGGTAACCGGTGTACACTAGGAGAATGGTGTTGTAGAGCCTTTCCGTTGCCTGGTGGAGTTCAAACGCAGCAAGATTAAAACTATTTCGTTTCAGGTTGGCTCTAAAAGAGATTAGGAATTCGTGGGCAGAACTAAACCATTGAGTGAAATACTCCATGGATTTATGCTGTAACTCTTTCGGAGTTAAATTTCTGGGTTCTTCTAATGTCATTTCACCTTTATCCACCAGGGTTATTCCTTCTTTTTGAATATCCACGAAGAAATAATGGCCCTCAGAGAGTGCCTCATTTACCCGGTCAATTCCATGAAAGATACAGGAAACCGGAGTTTTCAGCAATCCTTTGTCAACGAGTTCTTTTTTGATGCGGTTTTCAAAATGACTCTGAAGTGACATATCTTCGTTATCCATCAGGATCAAAAGATCATAATCACTTTCATACTCAAAAATGATTCCTTTTTCCAAATACCTGTCCTGCACCCATGAGCCCCGCGCGTAACTTCCAAAGAGGATTAGCATTTTCACTTTTTCCGAGGCCCTGAATAAGTCAGCCAGGGCATTCAGTTCATACTGTTTGTTTTCCGGTAAGTGCTTTAAAGAAGTATTCATGTGGT
>JBFEWU010000361.1:0-4826 GCA_041546215.1 Draconibacterium sp.
ATGCCGCAGTTGAGTTTGTGGGAAAACGTTTTGTTACCGGTTTTGCCCCAGGGGAAAGCCTCTAAAGAACAAAAAGAATGGGCTGAATACCTGATCAGAAAGGTGGGAATATGGGAACAACGAAAGCAAAAACCATCGGAACTGTCGGGGGGTGAATGCCAGCGAACGGCAGTAGTTCGTGCACTGATGAACAAGCCTGAACTCATTCTTGCCGATGAGCCAACAGGTGCCCTCGACGAAGATAATGCTTTGGCACTCTCTGATTTGTTAATTCAGTTAAGCCGGGAGGAAAAGGTTACCCTAGTAACGGTTACACACTCACCTGAACTGGCTGAAAAAATGGATAAAAGATATGTATTGAAAAACGGAAAACTGGAGTAGAACAAGAAAATGCTCTGCCGTTTGAGGGTAGGCGTGAAGCAAGAAGTTGTTATGACGAAACTACATTACATTATAAGGTCATTCCTGCACTATTTCAAAGCCAATCTGCTGGTGGCTTTGGGGGTAGCAATCAGTACAATGGTTCTAACCGGTTCGCTGGTTATTGGCGATTCGGTACGATATAGTCTTAAGCAGGCCGCTTTTTACCGTTTGGGGGAGACAACGCACCTGGTTTCAGTGGTTGAAAGGTACTTTCGCCAGGAAATGGCTGCAGAAATGGAAGCAGATGATCCGGAAATAAAAGCAACAGCGGTTTTACTTTTGGAAGGAATGGCAGTGGCCGACGGGGGGCAGCTGCGGGCGAATAAGGTTCAGGTGGTGGGTGTTTCCGAAGATTTTACTGAAATTTCAAATTCACCATTTCTATCCGGACTTCAAAACAACGAGATAGCCATTAGCGAAAACCTGGCCAGGCGATTGGGGAAAGGGAAAGGCGACAATATCCTGGTTCGAATTAAAAAGGCCAGTCTTATTCCGATGAATGCCCCTTTTGTTTCGGCAGAAGAAACCCAGGTGGCATTTCGCGCAGGCATAAAAAAAGTGGTTTCAAAAGAGGAGCTGGGGCGTTTTAGTTTAAAGAATTCACAAACTGCACCCTACAATATTTTTATGTCAATTAAGCGATTAAATCGCCTGATGGAATTTGAAGGCAAAGCCAATCAGTTGTTAATCTCAACTGAACAGGAAACAGATGTGGTTGCTCAATCTGTAAAAAGAAGCCTGACACCGGCTGATGCAGGACTTGCATTAAAAACAATAGAGGCAAGCGGCGAAATTGAAGTTTCAAGCGAACGCGTATTTCTGGAGGAAAAGGTTACGGAAACCTTGCGGCAATTGCCGGCAGCTAAAATGATCCTGACCTATTTTGTGAATGGTATTGCCCGAAGCACAAAGACGGAAGGTCATAGCTTGTCCATTCCATACTCTTTTGTATCATCGCTTGCTCATCCTCAACTGTCGCCAAACGAAATCATCCTGAACCGTTGGGCTGCCGATGATCTGGAAGCAAAGACCGGCGATACCATTGTGCTGAAATATTTTGAAATTGGCCCACTGCGGAAATTGGTGAATAAAGAATCGGGATTTGTGGTCACTGAAATCGTGGAGATGCACTCCGAACTTGCAGATCCCACGAGGGTGCCCCATTTGCCGGGTTTGTCGGATGCCGGACATTGCCGTGAGTGGGAGGCTGGAGTTCCCATCGATTTGGATGCCATTCGCGAAAAAGATGAAAGGTACTGGGACGACTTTAAAGGAACGCCCAAGGCTTTCATATCAACCCAAAAAGCGCTTGAATTGTGGTCGAATCGATTTGGGAATTATACAGCCGTCCGTTATCCGGCAGATGCTTTTGATAAAGAAGAGTATGATGCCGTTTTTGCCCGGGAGGTTCGTCCGGCAGATCTGGGAATGGCCATTGAACCTGTGCGTGAGCAGGGGGTTCAGGCGGCACAAAACGGCACAGATTTCAGTGGTCTTTTTATCGGATTGAGCTTTTTTATCCTGGTGGCATCGATTGTTCTTACAGCCTTGCTGTTCAGGTTCAATCTCGAAAACCGTTCGGCACAGGTTGGATTGCTGGTGGCCTTAGGCTTTAGGCAAAACCAGGTGCGCAGTATTTATTTGTGGGAAGGACTTGTTGTTTCCTTATTTGGAGGGGGAATGGGTGTAGTCGCTTCCGTTTTTTATACCCAGCTTGTTTTTAAAATTCTCAACTCGCTTTGGTTCGACATTGTGAGAACCAATGTGCTTGAAATAAAGATTCTGCCGGAAACCCTGATGATGGGATTAATGATCAGTGTACTTGTTTCGTTGATGGCCATATTTGTTGCAGTCCGGCGGTTTCAGAAGCGGAATGCCGTGGAGCTCCAAAAGCAAATTGTTGAAAAATCAGGGAAGTTGAAAGAATTGACGCTGAAAGTGGTTTTGTTCATTTCACTGGGATTGGCAGCCATAACTTTTGTTTCAGAAATAGCCTCCGGAGAGTTAAATCCATCCATGTTTTTTTTGTCGGGAGGACTAATGCTGGTTGGATTGCTTTTACTTTTCAGAGCCAGGCTTATTCTGCAGAAATCGAAGCCGAAAGAACTGCGAATGGGACGGCTTGCCCGAATTAATCTGTCGCGAAACCTGGGCCGCTCATTAAGCGTCGTAATTCTGTTTGCCCTGGGCACTTTTATTGTGGTTTCCACGGGTTCAAATAAGCTTGATCTATTTGCAAACGCCGGTGATAAAACAAGCGGAACGGGTGGTTTTATGTACTTTGCCGAAACTACCATGCCGGTTCTTTATGACATTAATTCGGAGGAAAAAAGGGCAGAAGAGGGAATTTCTGAGCCTTTTAATGCCGTTCAGTTCCGAAAAGTAGAGGGTGATGACGCCAGTTGTTTAAATCTAAACCGTACCTCGCAACCTGCTCTTTTGGGTGTTGACCCTGAAAATTTGCAGGGCCGGTTCTCCTTCGCCGCAAAACTAAAGGGATTGGAACAGGAACCCTGGAAAATATTAGCTACGGATTTTGATGATGGTACAATTCCTGCCATTGCCGACCAGACTGTAATTCAGTGGGGGCTGGGAAAGAAGTTGGGTGATGTCCTTTTGTATCAGAATGAACTGGGAGATACGCTTCGCTTAAGATTAATTGCAGGAACAACACCTTCCGTTTTCCAGGGATATATTATCATTTCAAATGAACATTTCCTTAAAAATTATCCCGGCAGCAGTGGTTCTCATTTATTTCTGGTGGAAGGAAATCCTGGGGATGAAAAAGCGATCGGAGAGGAGCTTCAATCGGTTTTTCGTGATTATGGTTGGGAAATGGAGAGTACAGCCAGGCGCCTGGTTGAATTTTATTCGGTCACCAACACTTACCTGTCAATATTTATGGCGCTGGGTGCGCTGGGTTTAATTCTGGGCACCATTGGATTGTCGGTGATTCTTGCGCGTACCATCCTTGAGCGCCGCCGTGAGATTGCCCTTATGCAGGCCGTAGGATTTGATACTGCTGCTGTTTTTAAGATGCTTGTGAAGGAATACCTCATCCTTTTATTTTCGGGAGTTTTACTTGGTTTTATTAGTGCAGTAGTTGCGACACTCCCGGCATTCCTGTCAAGTAATTCCGATGCTTCATTTTCGACCGTTGCTGTGGTTGTGACACTAATTCTAGTGAATGGATTTGTTTGGATTGTTGGCCTGAGTTGGTTCTCCCTGCGAAAAAGAATATTGCTTGAAGGATTACGGGTGGAATAGTTGCACTGGTCTTTGCCTTGACAACTTGAGAGCCTGACAACGCGAACGCAGTGAGTGGAGAACGTCTTTATGGTTGTCGTTGTTGTCGTTGAAATGAGATTGTTAATTCTGTATCCGTCATACCACTGAACCGCCGTTTACATTAACCAATAGTCACTAATCATTAATCAATTTCCGGTTGTCTTCCGTTCCATTTTTATGTATTTTCAGTCTTCCATTCAATTTTTAATCCTATGTATTTCCAGCGCATAGTGTTTTAGTGTATTTTTAGCTTTCAAAACAAAGTTCGGTTACATAACTCGGGTAAAATCATGACGGCATCAAAAAACCAGGAAGAATTACAAGGGCGTATCAGGGGATTGGAGGCGGAGCTTTCAGCACTGAAACTGGAGCTGGAAAATTCGCATTTTCAGCTTGAAACGGAGCGGGAGAAACATCATTTTTACCGCTTGATTGCGGAATTTGCTTTTGCCTGGGAACTTTGGTTTGAGCCCAATGGGAAGATTAAATACTGTTCTCCCTCATGCTACGACCTGACCGGCTTTACATCTAACCAAATTATTGATTCTCCGGGATTAAGAGAATTGCTTGTCTTTGATCCGGACCGCGAAAAGTTTTCTGATTTTTTGAGTGGCGTTTTAAATCAGTCGCTGGTAAATCAGTGGCTTGAGTTTAGAATTCTTACCCGAACCAAACAACTGCGTTGGTGCTCCATGAATGTACGGGGCGTGTATGATAAAAAGGGTAAATATTTGGGGGTAAGAGCATCTGTACAGGATATTACCCGTTTGAAAAATGCAATGGGTCACATTTCTGAGCTGGAAAAAGGAAAGGAATTTGAGGTTCGCACGAAACAACGTTTGCAATCGGAACTGGAGCTGAAGGATCGAGAGTTGGTTTCGTTTTTATTGCAGCTCTCGCAGAAGAACGAGCTTCTGGCCAAGGCTAAACATCTTGTAGATAAAGCAAAGCGGGGAGAGTTAAAGCAAGGAAAGCTGGTGCTTGAGCAACTGGATGTGCTCCTTAAAGGAGACTCGGTTCAACAGTTGGACTGGGGGATGATTGAAAGCCAGATAGAAAAATCACATCCCGGATTTATGGGACGTCTGAAAAGCAAACATCCGCAAATTTCCTTA
>JBFEWU010000467.1:0-3325 GCA_041546215.1 Draconibacterium sp.
AACAAGGAAATCCTTAATGAAACTCCGTGCTTCTCTGGATCCCTTCGTTTTAGAACTATTCTGAATAAATCTCCGCGCCTTAGCGCCTCTGCGGTAAAAATTCTTAGCGTCTTTGTTCTCTAAAATTAATGGCCTGGACAATAAATTCGAATATTCTAATATTCTAGTACTCTGATATTCTAATATTCACAACGACAACCCGACAACAATTTGATGAATGATTAATTGAACCTTCACCCCTCCTAAATGGAATCAAGAATCTTTTTATGGTATTCCCGGGGGCTCATTTTAAAGTGCTTTTTAAAGCAGCGGGTAAAGTAGGCGTGCGAATTAAATCCGACTAAAAAGGCAATCTCATCGAGGTTATACTCATTGCGCTCCATGAACTGAATGGCTTTTTCAAGGCGGTAGATACGAACGTATTCTGTGGTCGAATAGCCGGTCAGACTTTTTAATTTCCGATGCAGCTGGCTTCGGCTTATGCCGAATTGCTGAACCAGTTGTTCAATATTAAACTCCTCCACTGAAATGTTTTCCTCGATGATTTCATTCAGTTTTTTAAGGAAGAAGTTATCTATCCCTTCCAGTTCGGACGAGGGTGAGGAAAATACTTTTGGGGTGAATATCTCACGTAATTTCCTGCGTTGTTGCAGGAGGTTTTTGATCTGCAGGATGAGCAGGTCATCTTCAAAAGGTTTGGAGATATAGGCGTCAGCACCTTTTTTTATGCCAATCATTTCGTTGTTCACCGACGACAAAGCGGTTAATAAGATCACGGGAATATGACTTGTGGCTATATTGCTCTTCACCGACATGCACAATTCGTAACCATCCATTTCAGGCATCATTACATCAGAAACAATAATGTCGACCCGGTTTTTCTGCAAAAGTTCTATTCCTTTGGCTCCGTTTTCGGTAAGAATCAGTTTAAAATGCGGGCTCAGGATCAGCTGCAGGTAATTTCTGAAATCATCATTATCCTCGACTACCAGCACCGTGTTTTTAGGATCTTCGGCAGGCTTTTCCATGGGAATTTCTATTTCCTGCATATTTGTATGAAGCAGATCGACATTTTCCTGCGCTTCGTAAAATATCTTTTGCCCTCTTTGTTTTAGAGGTAACTGAACAATGAACCGGCTTCCTTTACCCAGGGTGCTTTGGCCAATAATGCGACCATGATGCAGCAAGGTATATTCATGGCAAAGGGAGAGACCTATTCCTGAACTGCCATCGGTTTTGTTTTTTCCCTGCCCAAAGCGGTTAAATATGTTCATTAAATCCGTACTGTCGATTCCGGAGCCGGTGTCGCTGATGCATATGGAAACATACTCGTCGGCCGAGAGTTTGCCAAAGCTGAGTTGATTGGCGTAATTGGAATCGTCTGGCAGCCTGTTGTTCAATACCCGGAGGATAATTGATCCCCTTTGAGAAGTGTATTTGAATGCATTGGACAGCAGGTTGAAGATAATGACCTCCATTTTGTCATTGTCGAAATCCATTTGCAGTTGGTTCTCTGGGTATTCCTGCACAAAGTTTATTTTCTTTTCAACAGCTTCAATTGAAAAGCTATCTGATTTTTCTTTGATGAAGGAAATTATATCATCGCTGACCAATTTCAGTTTTTCTTTCTGTTTGTCTATTTTCCTCAGATCAATAATCTGGCTGATCAGGGTAAGCAGCCGTGATGTGTTGCGCGAAATTACATCCACCAGTTCTTCCTGCTTACTGGTCAGGTTATCAGCTTTCCCCAGAATTTTTACCGGACCACTGATGAGCGACAGTGGTGTTCTGAATTCATGAGATATATTGGTGAAAAATTTGAGTTTCATTTCGTGTACCTCTTCTTCCCGTTGCCGTTGTACTTTTTCAATAAAAACCTCGTTTTTAAGGTTCGACCGCATGCGAATAATCCTGAAAGCGATGATGAACACGAGCACCAGAACAAAAAAGTAGATGGCTATGGCCAGGTGGGTTGCATAAAACGGTTTTTCTATGATCAACTTGAACCGGGCAGAATCTTTACTCCACACGCCATCATTGTTTGCGGTAAGTACTTCAAAAAAATAATCGCCCCAGGGGAGGTTAACAAACAGGGCGGAATTTTCTTTTTCCACTTCTATCCATTCGTTGTAATGATTTAACAGCCTGTATTTATAATGATTCTTCTCGGGGAGTAAAAAATTATCGGAGTTGAACTCTATCCGCAAGGTGTTTTCATTGGATTTTAGCTGAAGAATATGGCTATCTTTTTCCGTACTCCTGAAAAAGGGATATTTTACGATTTTGTTGTTAATGATTATCTTATTGATTGTGACTACCGGCGGGCGTGTATTAATCTTAACATTGCCGGGATAAACCACCGTGGCACCTTGCGTTCCGCCAAAATAAAGTTCATTTTCATTGTCTCTGAAAATTGCTTTGGGATAAAACCAGTTGCCTTGAACGCCGTCGGCCTGTGTAAACCTGCGCGCTTCTTTATTTTCCTTATTGTAGAAAATAAGCCCGCTGTTTGAGGTAATCCATATATTGTCTTTCGAATCTTCGATTATACCATATACGTCTTTGCCCTTTAGCAATCCCTTTGCATCGAAATAGGAAAATGAATCTGTTTCGAGATGGTAAACACTTACCGCAAAGCCGCGTGTGCCGATCCAGATTTTCCCATCGGAAAGTTGGGTAATGTAGAAAATATAATCATTTCGTGCAGGAGAACCGGGCGTGGAAGTATAGAGCCTGTTTTTTCCTGTTTTAAGCGAGATCTGGTACAATCCTCCAACCGTTCCTACCCATAGATTATCATACGTATCGACATAAATTGCCCGTACATATAATTTTGAAAAATTTATGGTGCTGTTGGTTTGTGGTCGGTAATAGCTGATTTTACCGCTGTTCAGGTTGTAGAAATTCACGCCTCCTCCATGTGTTCCGATCCAAATGCCTGAATCCACAGGATGCACGGCGTAGATCGTGTGGTGTGTCAGGTGCATTCCATCTTCCATTCCACTTTTAAATTGCCTGTATCGCTTTTCCCCTGCTTTTTTATACCAGAGTCCGTTGGCGTTGGTGCCAATCCAGTGTCCGCCCCTTTTGTCAAAACACTGGCATTTAATGTTATTGGGATTTATCTTTTCAGACAAAACTACCTGGCTGAATTCCCGTGTTTTTTTATCAAACCGGTTTAGTCCGCCAGCCTCGGTACCCACGTAAACCTCGCCTTTTTTTTCCTGGGCAAAACAACTCACAATATCATTGCTTATTGAGTTGGTGTTCTGGGTGTGAGAATAGTTGCGAAACTGGTTATTTGCATGATGAAAATAACTAAGGC
>JBFEWU010000287.1:0-5924 GCA_041546215.1 Draconibacterium sp.
CATGGAAAAAGCATCGCCATCGAACCTATGACCTGTGTTGCCAACAGCTTTAACAATAAGATCGGATTAAAAGAACTGCTCCCCGGTGCATCTGATAGCTGGAAGATACATATGAGCCTGGATATTAACTAATGAACCAAACCATGCAAGAAGCAGATTATAGCGACTATTTGATCAAATCCGGGATGGCTGAAAATATACTCCTGGATCTGTATGGTTTAGAAGGAGAGGCGAGCCCCCTTCCGGGAGAATACGATATGAACTTTAAAATTCGCATCAAGGATGAGGATCGGTTTATTTTAAAAATATCGAGACCTGGTACGGATCCTGAAACCTTGGATTTTCAACAAAAACTTTTGAGCCATTTGGAGGGGAGCAAACAGGATATAAAGGCCCCGATGGTGATCAAAGACAAATCGGGCAATATGCTGTCATCATTTATTGACAGATTTGACCAAATAAGACTGGTGAGGTTATTGACCTGGATTCCCGGTAGAGTATACCATCAGGTCAACCCGAAGCGTGACGATTTCAGGCTTAGTTTAGGCTTATGCTGTGGAAAACTTGCTGCTGCTCTTGAAGATTTTGATCATCCAATGGCACACAGGGTATTTGAATGGGATCTGGCCAATTCACTGTGGACCGTCGAAAACAGACACATTTTTAAGGAAAACGAAAAAAGCATTGTTACCTATTTTCAGGATAGATTTTCAGATCGTCAAAAAGGTTACAAAAACTTACCAAGATCAGTTATCCACAATGATGCCAATGACCACAATCTTATTGTCAGTAATGACCTAAAAAAACCTGAAGTATTGGATAAGATCCGGAAAGAAGTATCTGCAATCAACAAAATGCTCGGTTCACATGAGCAGATCAATCGTATTCGTTTGGTAAGTGAAGAGTGGACCCCCGCATCCGGAGAGTTGTCGCCGACATTAAAATTACGCAGAAATATGGTAATGGTAAAATATCAGCATCTTATTGACGATATTTATTCTGCCGGTAAAAGCAAGGAGGTTGCTTACTAGATCATATCTCTGCTCCAGGGGATTGCAGATAAAATAATTATCAATGCGACCGTGAAAAATAGTACTGCGGCACGGTGCTTTTTCCAGTCTGCCTCAATTTTTTTGGTTTTTGCACGACCAATATGAACCAATACCAATGCAATAAGCATCATGGTCAGGTGCTCTACAGCGTAAAACCTCATTTCCGAATTTTTCATGGCTGCCCCGAAATCGTGAAATGCTGCTTGTGTAATTGGGCTGTAAAAGGCGTAAAGAGCCGCTCCAGCCAGGAATTGAATATCCATGAAAATCAGGAATAGTAATCCGGTTAATTTTTCTTTTTTGGTCCATGGAGCCTTTTTAACCCATCCCGCAAGTGAAAAAATTATTGCCAGCAGTGCCGCAACGAGTATAAGCCAGCGAAACATATTGTGTGTGTGCAGTAATCCAGTATACATGATTTTCAGAATTTATTTTGATAGATAAACATATTATTCGAAATATAGTTTAGCAACTTTATGAAAAAATCTAACAATAGTTGTTACAGATTTATTTAAATTTATGGGTAAAACGGCATGAGAAAAATTCAATATCTGATTTTTTTATTTGCAGCTGTATTTTTACTGCCCGGAACCGGAAGTTTGGAGAAAAGGATTATGCCCTCCGTGGAATATCCATTTTACTGGCAGTACAAGGGGGAGCCACTATTCCTGCTGGGAGCCAGCGGAGATGATAACCTGTTTCAATGGCCGGAGAAGAAGTTAATACCTCATCTTGATTCCATGCAAAGGATCGGTGCAAACTATGTCAGGAACACCATGAGTGACAGGCGGGATAAAGGTTTTGAGCTATATCCGTTTGAGCAGCTTTCCAATGGTAAATATGATCTGAACCGATGGAACAAGCAGTACTGGAGACGGTTTGACAACTTTTTGAAGGAAACAGAGGAAAGGGATATTATCGTGCAAATTGAGGTATGGGACCGTTTTGACTACTCAAGGAATAACTGGCCCCCCCATCCCTATAATCCGAAGAACAATATTAATTATTCAGAGGAAGAGTCGGACCTTGCTTCGGAATACCCTGATCATCCGGGAAGAAATAAACAACCTTTCTTTTTTACAACTCCCGATCAGCAAAATAATATCCAGGTACTGGACTACCAGGTGAGAGTAGTGGAAAAAATGCTCAGTTACTCCCTTGAATACGATCATGTACTCTATTGCATGGACAATGAAACGTCTGCAGAGAATGAATGGGCTGTATTCTGGGCTGAATTTATTCTTACTAAAGCCAGGGAAAAGGGGAAAAATGTGTGTGTGACCGAAATGTGGGACAATTGGGATTTGAAAACAGAACACCATAAAAGGACATTCGACCACCCTGAAAGGTATGTATTTTGCGATGTTTCGCAAAACAACCAGAAAAAAGGACAGGAACACTGGGATAATTTTCAATGGGTGCGGAATTATATTTCTCCAAATCCAAGACCTTTGAATACGGTTAAAACTTACGGGGCAGACGGAGGTCGCCACGGAAATACCAAAGATGGCCTGGAAAGATGGTGGCGGCATATTCTTGGAGGAGCTGCATCGGCTCGTTTCCACCGACCGTCCTCAGGGCTTGGATTATCTGAATTGTCGATGAACTCTGTTAAAGTTGCCCGCGAGATTGAAAAATCGGTTTCATTCTGGAATATTGAGCCTGAAAATGAATTGCTTTCGGACAGAGAAGAAAACGAAGCATACCTTGCCGCTAAACCAGGAAAAGCGTATTTACTGTTTTTTACTGATGGAGGTGAAGTCATACTGGATTTAACTCCCTGGCCGGGAAATTATCATTTGTCATGGTTTTCCGTCAGGAGAGGAGAGAAACATTCAGAAAAAGTCATCCCTGGTGGAGGAAAAATGAAATTGATCCCCCCGGAAGGCAACGAATGGGTAGCTCTTTTAATAAAGGAATAGAGTGTTTAATCCAAAGGGAGAGCGCGTTACTTAACTGTACCGGAGGGCAACACTCCTAAAATTTCTTCATGTATTCCAGGAATATTTTTGCAGTTCTATCCAGGTTCTCTTCTGAGCCACCTCCATCTAAAACTTCGCACATCTCATACACGATCCAGCCCTGGTAACCAATCTCCTTCAAGGTTTCGAACCATGTTTTATAATCAATAATTCCTTCCCCCATTGGAACTGCTCTCATCACCGGTTGATCTTCACTGTAGTTTGTCAGGTGGTTAACGTAATTGTACCGCGGATGTGTTACGTAATCAGCAGCAATTGTATTTACAATAAACGGTTTCATTTTTCTGATTGACTCCTTAATTTCTTCATTTGTCAGTCCTTCCAGTGTGGGCGACCATGCATCCCAGCCAGCCATTACGTTGGGCATGTTCACTTCTTTAAGCAGCCAGTACATTACATCGTGGTGAAGTGCAATGTCATGATGATTTTGAACAGCCAGGGTAATTCCGTGTTCCGCTGCCAGTTTCCCGGCCATTTTTAATCCGGCCACAACTTCTGCATATTGTTTATCGTAGGGAATCCCGGGCCGTTCATAGCCCGTAAATATTCGTACCATATCAGTGCCAAGATCCTTAGCGAGTTCCGCTATTTCTCCCACCCAGGCCGCCTGTATTTCAGCATTTGGGATTCCGGGTTTATCTATCCCGGCGGTAAAATCGGTATACCCGGCCAGGGCTACAAGAGTCAGACCAAGCGATTCAATTTTTGCTTTCAGCTTTGCCCTGTCCTCTTTGCTATAGTCGTGCGGAGAAACATGAGGACGTTTCGCCACCAGCATAACGCCTTCATATCCCAGCTCTTTGGCTTTAACCAGAAATTCATCAACGGTAAGCGGTGTCTGGCCCCTCCATACACCCAGGTAACTAACCGAGTGAAGGCATGTCTTTACTTTGAAGTCGGCAGGATTACCGCTTGGAGTTTTCTGTGCTGAAACTTGTACAACCAGAACAGTTATTGCAACAAAGGATAACAGCGCATTTTTAAATTTTTGATTTGATAAGTTCATGATCATTGTATGATTTAGTTTATTAATTAGCCATTGAATATGTGATAATATTCCTGATTTCCTTCAATAGAATCTCAAAAGCCGGAGAACTCATTCCGCCATGGTCAAATCCGTCAAGTTCCAGTAGTTTTGTATTTTGATGTCCGGCAAGTTTCATCATCCGGGCTAAATAGGCATTCTCTTCATATCGGCCAAGCATTTCCAAATCCCTGTCTCCTGTAATGAGAACAAGAGGTGGAGCATCTCCTCTGACGTGAAACAACGGGGCAAAGCGGTCTATCACAGGCTGCGTTGCTTCAATCCCGCGTTCTTTTCTAACCGTAAAATGAGTAATGGCATGCCCGCTGAAAGGGACCAGCAGAGCAATATTATCTGCACTTGAATTGTACTTTGCAAGGTAACTTTTGTCCAGGCCGATCATGCTGGTGAGATAGCCTCCTGCCGAATGCCCTGAAACAATGATTTTATCTTCGCTGCCGCCATATTTCCGGATGTTGTTAAATGTCCAGCTTACTGCCGCTGCGGCATCTTCAATATAACCGGGACAGGAAACTTTGGGATTCAGCCTGTAATTTACCGCTATTACTGCAATACCCTGTTCTTTTAGTTTTTCAGGAATCGATTTGTTACCGTTTTGAAGTCCTCCCCCGTGGAACCAGACAACAGTAGGGTAGTCATTTTTACCTGCCGGGTAATAAAGGTCAAGTTTGCATCTTTCAGTAATGTAAACATCACTCGTGCCCTGTGTTATTCTGTAGGGAATATTTTCTTCCAGTGTATAACCTTTCGATTCTTTTTGGCAAAAGCTGTTATACGGGAGCATGAGGATCAGAAAAGTAATCCAGGTATGAAATAGTGAGTTATTCATAGATGCCATGCGATTTGATAATACAAATATGACAAAAAAACCCTGAAAAATTATAATTTTATAGCTGGGAGGAGAAAACCCGAATTCATTATGGATATCAAAAAGAGTCTTTTGATCTATGTGGTGGAAGACAACGTGCTATATAACAAGCTAATAAGTGAGAGCCTTAAAAATAATGGTTACCAAAAGGTCGTCTCTTTTTTTAAGGGGCAGCCCTGTGTAAACGAAGTTCTCGGGGGTGAGAGACCGGATATAGTTATCCAGGATTATTTTTTGGATGATATTAACGGCCTTGAAGTTCTGCAGAAGGTAAAAAAACATTCTCAAAAATCAGAGTTTATTTTTCTGACAGCCAATGAAAACATGGAGGTAGCGGTAAACTCCATTAAGTTTGGTGCCTATGATTACATTATTAAGGACAGTGAAATAGCGATCCAGAAAATGCTCAGCAAGATTTCAAAAATCACAAAACTTATTGACCTTCAAAAGAGGAACAATTTCATAAAAAAGGCAATGATTTTATCGGTTACCATTTTGGTATTAATTGTAATTCTTGCCATTTTACATGGGATGTTCGATGCCTTTGGCATTTAAAAATGGGCCATCTTGCAGGAAGCCCCATTTTTTTTAAGATTTATTTTGTCAGCCTCTCCAGTCTTCTCATTATAGAAAAGATAAATGCCGCGGAAATGAGGCAGCATATAACGAAAATGGCCCAAAGCTGCCAGAGTTCAATTCTATCCCAGAAGAAACTCCCTATACCCAGAAGTTTGTTTCCTACTGCAGTGGCCAGAAGCCAGCCGCCCTGCATTAGTCCCTGGAAACGTGCCGGGGATACCTTCGAGACGAATGAAAGTCCCATCGGGCTCAGAAAAAGTTCCGCAACAGTTAAGACCAGATAGCTGTTAATGAGCCAGTATGGAGAAACCCTTGAAGAGTCGGGTACCGGGCTTCCATTTAATTCAAAGGGTGACAGCAGGTCGAAAGAACCCACCAGCAGGATCAAAAAACCAAAG
>JBFEWU010000083.1:0-15204 GCA_041546215.1 Draconibacterium sp.
AACGATTATTATATCCATCGCTTTAAGTTATGTGTTGTTGTATGTTATCCAGAATATAAAAGGTGAAGCAAAGTTTTTTTTGTTTTTAGCCGTACTGGTATTGCTCTATGCAGTGGGTAAGATGTTTCATCTATCCTCGCTGATTATTATCCTGATGTTCGGATTATTATTGCGCAACCACAAAATATTACTTTTCGGGAAGCTGGAAAAATGGTTGCAGGATTCAAAAATCGATGCTGTATTCGAGCAATTTAAAATGATTACCATTGAAACCTCTTTTTTGGTAAGAACTTTCTTTTTTGTGGTTTTCGGAATGACATTGCCACTTACATCCCTGCTAAGCTGGAAGGTGTGGTTGGTTAGTGTAATTTTTCTGATGGTTACCTATTTGTTGCGTTACGGACTTTTTTATGTAATTGAAAGAAAAGACACTATGCCCCAAACCTTTATTGCGCCCAAAGGTCTGATAACCATACTTCTATTTTTTGCTATTCCTGATTCGTTAAAGGCCGAAGGATTTGAAAGCGGGGTGCTTTTTGTGGTAATTATATCCACCAGCATAATTATGGCATGGGCTTTAATCTCCCATGGAAATAAAAAAGAATTAAAGTTAGCTGAAACAGGTACAGGAGATATGGAATTTACGGATGAAGGAGCCGATATTGTTGAATTACCCTTAGACTAATTTATGAATCTTGTTACCGTAAAATCATCGCATTCACAAGCCGATCTGGTGGTCCTTAAAAGCCGTCTTGAAGCGGAGGGAATCGAATGCGTTATGAAAAATGAACTGACGGCACAGGTAATTAATTATGTGCCGGCTTTTGTGGTGGAGCTGCAGGTATACGAGGACAATGTTTCGCGTGCCCGGGAAATTATGGCCGAAACGGGCGATTCAATTCAAAACGGGAGAAAAGTTATATGTCCCGAATGTGGTTCGGAGAAAATAAAATTGAAGCTTTCAATGGTGAAAAGGGTAAAATTATATTCCGCAATATTTTTAGCGCTTTTCCTTTTTTCGAATGTTCCATGGGATAAAGCATTCAAAACTCCACAACTTAGGTGCGGACAATGCGATCACGAGTTTTATTCGTGAGACTCGGCGTTCAAGAGTGAAACGCATTGAAAGATGTAGGTCGAACTAATCCCGATAGTGAAACGTATATTGATCTAGCATCGTAAAAACAGAAATCCTGATTTAATGCCTTCATAGCTGTCTGTGAAGTAGTTCCACGAATGACCGAATAATATAGCATTATACTTGTAATTGTGTTCAAGAGAAAAGATAGTACTAGCAGGGCTATAAGTAATTTATTTTGAAATGGAAGGTGAAAGGGTGTGTTTTTAGGAGGCAGATCTGCAGGTAAACTGAATTAGGTCATAAAAAAAGGTTGCCTTTAACTGACAACCTTCTTTGTTTTTTTATCCCAGATATGATTTTAATAATTTGCTTCGCGATGTGTGTCGTAATCGTCTGATAGCCTTTTCTTTTATCTGTCGTACCCTTTCACGGGTTAATCCAAAACGTTCTCCGATCTCTTCGAGAGTCATCTCCTGACAACCGATACCGAAAAACAGTCTAATAATGTCGCTCTCACGCTCAGTCAATGTCGCTAACGCACGGTGTATCTCTTTTGCAAGTGATTCCATGATAAGGCTCCGGTCGGCATTTGGCGAATCGTTATTTACCAAAACATCCAACAGACTGTTGTCTTCTCCATCCACAAATGGGGCGTCGACAGACACATGTCTACCGGATACTCGCAGAGTATCGGCAACCTTATCAGCAGGTAATTCCAGTGATTCAGCCAATTCTTCGGGCGAGGGCTTGCGTTCGTGTTCTTGCTCAAATTTTGAGAATGCTTTGTTGATTTTATTCAACGAACCTACCTGGTTCAATGGCAAACGTACGATACGCGATTGCTCAGCAAGCGCTTGAAGAATTGATTGGCGAATCCACCATACTGCATAGGAAATGAATTTAAAACCGCGGGTTTCATCGAACTTCTCAGCTGCTTTAATCAATCCAAGGTTTCCTTCGTTAATCAAATCCGGTAAGCTCAGCCCTTGATTTTGGTACTGTTTTGCAACCGAAACAACGAAACGAAGGTTCGCCCTTGTTAATTTTTCTAAAGCAGCCTGATCGCCCTTTTTAATCCGCTGGGCCAATTCAACTTCTTCCTCTACAGTAATTAGCTCTTCCTTACCAATTTCCTGTAAATACTTGTCTAAAGAGGCACTTTCACGGTTAGTGATAGACTTGGTGATCTTTAGCTGTCTCATATACTTTTCTTAAAAATCGTGCAAATATAACACATTAATAATTAACGGTCAAGGAGAAAAATTGTTCTGAATTTTTAATTAATACAAAGTTAAAGGTTATTTGACACGATTATTTAATTGTTGACACCAAAAACATAATATGCCGCTTCTCCATCCGGATATATTCCTTCAACCAATATTCCACCTCTTGCATTTCCAATCTCACGTTTAAAATCTGCAACTTCATAAATCGGCTTTTTATTTACATGGGTAATAATAAAACCTTTGTTTAGACCTGCATCTTTTAACTTTCCTTTTTCCATTTTCGAAATTTGGATACCATATTCAATTCCCAAATCTTCTTTTACTTTTTTGTCCACTTCCACAAATTCGGCGCCCAAAACTCTAATATTGTCGCGTACAATTTGTGTGTCACCGTGTTTGTTACGTAAGGTAACGGTAAATTGTTTCTTTTCATTGTTTCTTAATACCACAACCACTATGTCGTCGCCTGGGCGGAACTGACTCACTTTCTCCATTAATTCGGCAGATGTTTTGGTTTTTTGACCCGCAACATTTATGATTACATCTTCTGCTTTAATACCTGCTTCTCTGGCAGCACCGTTTTCGGTTACTTCGGCCACAAAAACTCCTTCCAGATTCTCCAGGTTGTATTCTTCAGCCAATGCAGCGTCAACGCTTCGAATGCTTACGCCTAAAAGTGCACGCTGTACTTCGCCAAATTCTTTTAAATCTTCAACCACTTTTTTTACAATGGTAACCGGAACGGCAAAGGAATAACCAGAATAGGATCCTGTTCGGGAGGCAATGGCTGTATTTATTCCCACAAGTTCACCTCGTTGATTAACCAAGGCACCACCACTGTTGCCCGGATTTACGGCCGCATCCGTTTGGATAAATGATTCAATGGCCATGGCATCCGGGTTTATGCGCAGATTTCTTCCCAAGGAACTTACTATACCCGCAGTAACGGTTGATGTTAAATTAAAAGGATTTCCAACTGCCAAAACCCATTCGCCAAGTTTTAAATCTTCCGAATTCCCAAACGACAGTGCATGTAAGTCTTCGGCTTCAACTTTTAACAACGCAATATCGGTCGATGGATCGGTTCCGACTAATCGTGCATCAAACTCCCGGTTGTCGTTTAAAACAACACGTATTTTCTGAGCATCTTCTATTACGTGGTTATTGGTAACGATATACCCATCATCTGATAAGATAACTCCCGATCCGGATCCCGCAACTGGTTGTGGCTGTTGTCTCCTGAAACCAAAAAATTCATCCAGGAACGGATTTCCACTGGACCACTGCCCGCTTCGAACCGACTGTGTCATAATATGAACGACTGAATGAATAGAGTTTTCGGCTGCATACGTTAAATCAACTGTGGCTTGTTCTCCACCGCTGGGCAAGGCCGTATATCTTATCGCCTGGTCTTCTTTTACTGTGATAACTTCGGGCTGATCGAAAAAAGTGCTGTAGGCCCAAACGGCAATAAAAGCACCTGCAATAACTAATAAAAACGTAAATGATATTCTTCCAACTTTCTTCATGGTTTTAAAATTAAAAAGTTTGCGATTATGTTTTCTATAAATCGTATTGAATAAACGCAAATTTATTGCCAGTGTTTTTGTAATCCAGTCTGCAATCGCCTTATTTTACAATATTTAACAAGCCAAAAGGGCTTTTGTTAAAAAGAGTAAATGTAAATCTCTGCTTAAACTGATAAATTGTCAGTCTTCGTTGTCAAAATGAGCTTTGCTCTTAATAAGTAGTAAATGTTGTCAGGATACTACCTCAATTTTATTTGACTATTTACCGGGCACTTTAAACCATTTTGTATCCAGTTCAACCTCTTTATAGTTCAGAATATGGTCTAGAGCTTCTTCTGAATTTCCTGCTTCGAAATACAGCTCACGGTACACCTCTTTTGCAAACTGTTCGACATATGAAACTTCAAATTGTTTAAACAGGTTATCGAAAAAGTTATTGGTATTGATAAAAACAATTGGTTTTGTGTGGTAAGAAAGCTGTCGAAGTGTCATTACTTCCAGTATTTCCTCTAAAGTTCCGAATCCACCCGGAAGAGCAATAAATGCTTCCGATATTTCCCGCATTCTGGCTTTTCGCTCCATCATGTCCTGAGTTACAATAACTTCGTGTGAATTTTCTGATGCCAGGGACCGGCCAATCATGCGTTCCGGAATAATGCCAATGGTTTTAGCACCGGCCCTGCTTGCCTCAATGGTTACGGCTTCCATTAATCCTACATTGGCCCCGCCGTTAATCAAAGTATGACCGCCTTGTCCGATTAATACACCAAGTTTCCGGGCCTCGTTAAAATAGACTTCGTTAATGGCATTGCTCGATGAACAGAAAACGCAGATATTCATTTTAAAAAGAGATGTATACTTATTACTTATAGGTAGTGAGAAAAAATCCGGGCTAATCCCGGATTTTTTATACAAATTGAAATTCTTTTTTCAAATTAATGAGAAACTGAGTGAAGACAGGAGATTTCTGATCTTCTTACCCAGTATCCAAAGTCTCTTGCCTTAATTACGCATCAATATTTGCGTAAGTTGCGTGGTCTTCAATAAATTTTCTTCGTGGTGGAACGTCGTCGCCCATCAACATGGAAAAAATATGGTCGGCTTCAGCAGCATTTTCAATGGTAACCTGTTGTAAGGTACGTTGCTCCGGATTCATCGTGGTTTCCCACAACTGTTCGGCATTCATCTCTCCCAAACCTTTATAACGCTGTGTGTGAACACTGCTTTCGTTACCATCGGCCCACTCCTGAATGTATTGCAATCGTTGTTGTTCTGACCAGGCATAAGCTTCTTTTTTCCCTTTTTTCACAAGAAAGAGTGGTGGAGCTGCAATGTATAAATAGCCTTGCTTGATCAGGTCATTCATGTACCGGAAAAAGAAAGTCATAATGAGCGTGGCAATGTGGCTTCCGTCCACATCCGCATCGGTCATAATTACAACTTTATGATACCTGAGTTTTACCATGTTCAATGCTTTCGAGTCTTCCTCGGTTCCGATTGTAACTCCGAGCGCAGTGAAAATATTTTTAATTTCTTCGTTTTCGAAGATCTTGTGCTGCATGGCTTTTTCCACATTCAGGATTTTACCACGCAAGGGAAGAATGGCCTGAGTTCTGCGGTCGCGGCCCTGTTTAGCCGTACCTCCTGCAGAATCTCCCTCCACAAGGAATACTTCGCATTGTGCGGGATCTTTTTCCGAACAATCGGTCAGTTTTCCCGGAAGTCCGCCACCCGTTAGGGCACTTTTTCGCTGTACCATTTCACGCGCTTTACGGGCCGCATGACGCGCCTGTGCCGCAAGAATTACCTTGTTGACAATGGTTTTGGCATCTTTCGGATTTTCTTCCAGGTAGTTTTTTAGCATGTCGCTAACCGCCTGGTCAACCGACAGACTAACTTCTGAATTCCCTAATTTGGTTTTGGTCTGACCTTCGAATTGGGGCTCCTGAACTTTAACCGAAACTACAGCAGTTAGTCCTTCGCGGAAATCGTCACCACTGATGTCAAATTTTAACTTTGTGAGCATACCCGACGAGTCGGCATAGTTTTTCAGCGTACGCGTTAAACCACGCCTAAAACCCGTTAAATGCGTTCCTCCTTCGATGGTATTAATGTTGTTCACATAAGAGTGAATATTTTCCGAAAATGATGTGTTGTATTGCAGCGCAATTTCAACCGGAACTCCGTTTTTCTCTGAAGTAACATGAATGGTATCCTGAATTAACTTTACACGTGTTTCGTCCAAATACTCCACGAATTCCTTCAGTCCGTCTTCCGATAAATATATTTCTGATTTGAAGTTTCCTTCTTCATCCGTTTCTCTTTCATCAATAATTTTCAGCGTAATTCCTGCATTCAGAAATGCCAGTTCACGTAAGCGTGCCGAAAGAATTTCGTATTTGTATTTTGTCGTCAGAAATACGGATGCATCAGGCTGGAAAGTTACAATTGTTCCGGTAATATCCGAATCTCCAAGGATTTTAGCATCGTATTTTGGCTTGCCAATTTCGTATTCCTGTACCCAAACTTTTCCTTCGCGGTGTACTTCTGCTCGTAAATGCGACGACAATGCATTAACGCACGATACTCCCACACCGTGCAAACCACCCGAAACCTTGTACGAGTCTTTGTCAAATTTACCTCCGGCATGAAGTACAGTCATTACAACCTCAAGTGCCGATTTGTTTTCCTTCGTATGCCTTTCGGTCGGGATACCACGACCGTCGTCTTTTACGGTAATGGAATTATTTTCATGAATAATTACTTCGATGTTGCTACAGTAACCGGCTAGTGCTTCGTCAATCGAGTTATCAACCACTTCGTAAACCAAGTGATGAAGACCTTTTTCGTTCACATCGCCAATGTACATGGCCGGACGTTTTCTTACCGCTTCCAAACCTTCAAGCACCTGGATACTATCCGCTGAGTAGTTTCCGTTGCCATTATTTTGGACTTCATTTTTTTCAATTTCACTCATCTCTTTCTCTAAATTTTAAAATCCTTTAAAATAAAATAGTTTCCTACGTAAAAAGCTGTTTCGCCTTTTACAGGAAACTAGTTGATTTTCAAGTTTTTATGTTGCTTCAAAAATGATCTAAAAATCACCACACAAAGATAAAAAAAATGAGGAGAAATCAGCTTAAATCCTACGCTTTCCCGTGCTTATTTTTCAACAAGATATTAACCTGATAATGAGAAGGGAGAGAAGGGAAACCAAAGCATAAAAAAGGGAGATAATAATACCTCCCTTTGTTAACGAATTGATTGAATAATTGGCCTAAAATGAATAACTCACTCCGGCCAGAAAATTAAAGCTTTGAACAGGGTATCCAAACCAGCGCTGGTATTTTTGGAATCCCAAATTATTTAGCTGTGCAAATACCGAAAATTTACTGGTGATCTGGTAATCGCTTTTAATGTTTAAGTCAAATACGGTGTCGAGCTCATTGGTTTTGTAAATGGGTACTTGTGGTGCTATTGACATTAGAAAAGGATTTATATCTTCAATGATTAGGGCTTTTCGTTGACCGGTTAAGAATATATCGGCCGAAATACGCAATTGTTCTGTTGCTTGATATGAAAGAGAGAAATTTGCATCCCAGGTGGGCATATTCCAAGCTTCCGTTTGCTCATTCAGCTGGTAGCTATAATAATTTACTGCTGCCATTAGATCCAATTTGTCGGAAGAACTGTGAAACAGCTCTGCATTTAGTTTCAAACGATTCATATTATCATATAGAATGTCAAAAGTATTGTCAATAATAAGCGGAGCAGCTTCACCTCCTGTTGTTGGCGCATCTATATAATAGGCTTCATTTAAATAATAAAATTGTTGGTCGTCGATCATGGAGTATTCTGCCGAGACTTTAAAATTGGTCTTTTTAGAGAATTTACCATCGAAACCTCCATAAAAACGAATTTTTTCAAAGGAATTTCTCACATCGTGATCGGGATTTATAAAGGGATTTTCATAGGCTATTTTGGAATAGTGATTACTATTGTATTTTCCATCAATTCCTGCAAAAATAGTAATGATCTCACGAACCGGGGCCCAGCTTGCGCGTATGTCCGGAGCAATCCTTGCCCTGGAGTCTTTGTCGCTTTCCATGAGAAACCAGGCATTTACGCCTATTCTTAAATTCGCACTTTCATCGCCAATGTACCAGGCTGGTTTAATAAAAAACCAGGTCTCACCTTTGTCGCTCACTACAGAATCGCCCCGAGGTGTAATTTCATCGGTTTTCACATACTTGATTCCTGCATCGAATAACCCGGTTCCAAGTTGAAGAGGTCTTCTTACATTGGCTTTGAAATTGGCAAAATGCTCACGTTGCCGCGTTTTAGTGCCAAAAAAATGGTAATCGAAATTAAAGCCAAATGCTTCTTCATCCAATTCAACGGTAGGATTGATCAGGCCGATATTAAAACCACCTTTGTTAAACGCCTGTTTTGTGTTAAAGTAGTTTATGCTTTGATCTTCTTCTAACAGTAATTCAGGAACAGCATTCAGCGGATAGCCGTAGTAGTTAAAAGCATCGTTTTTATAATCAATATTCACCGAGAGAACAGAATTCTGAAACATGTTCTTTATATACAGTTCCACTTCGTTTTTCATATAAGGTGCTTCAACCTTATCTCCTCCCTCCAGTTTAATATTTCCGAAAGAGGATAAGTGTTTGGCATGAATGCCAAATATGGATTGCTTTGAATTTACATTGTTGAAAAATACTTCTCCATAGGGTCTCAAATAACTTCCCACCCCTGCACGTACCAGGCCATAACCGTTTTCGCTCGATTTTTTAGTTGTTGCGATGGTGGCAGCCTTTAGCGTATTAACCGAGAAGGTGCTAAAAACCGGCTGACTGTTAATGCCATAATTGAAATGAGGCTTTTGGTGCTCCGTTTCGTCAATGGTGGGCATGCTGTTCAGCTTATTGGCATCAGATAAGGTTGGCTTGTAGGCTTTGGTAACCTCCACTTCCTTTCGTAAAGTATCTTGTTGTGCCCAGGCCGAAGAAACGGAAAGAACAAAAATGGAGAGGAAAATATATATGATTTGTTTACACATGATTCTGAATTTTAATTTTGTTTAATTTCCATTTGAAACGAACTGTCAAGTGCATTTTTTTGCTGAAGTGACTCCTGGTATAAAATATGATCCAATCTTCGGATAGCATCCTCTTTGACTCCGTCTGTATTGTTGTTGTAGTTTTCTGCCAAACTTTTTAAAGTATGCTTTGCCTGAAAATGATCTCCTTTATCTTCATAAATATTTGCAAGTAGCAGAAATGCTTTTCCCAGCCAATAGGTGTATGGTGTTCCCATGTCAATAAAGTCAACAATCTCTTCCTCTGCTTTACTCTTTTTATTATCGCGGTAGTAAATCTCAGCAACCAGGTATTTCGCTTCAGCCCCTTCTTCCAGCTTGGTGTTTTTGGCAACATCACGCAACGGACTTAAGGCCGAACTCAGGTTACCGAGTTCAAAATTTGATTTTCCCTCGGCAAATTCTGCTTCGTTTTTCAGGGCATCGGTTGCTACTTCCGACTTTTTTACCCTGGCAGCGGCAATTATGGCCTGCTGGTAGTTGTTTTGAATCATGTAGCAGCGCATTTGGCCGGTGTACGCTTTCAGAAAATTCCATTTGCTGTTGGCCACTTTTTCAAGTGCAATAAAAAGTGGCAGGGCATCCCTATCGTTCCCGGCAGCAAATGTCATTTCCGAGGATTTTGCAAGTGCAGGTTCGCTGAAGATATTGTTTGCCTGCTGTGCAACGTAAGTGTAGTGGTCGTTGGATTCGGTATATTTCCCCTCCTTATAAAATAATTCTGCCAGGTAAAAATGAGCATTTATAGCATAGGTGCCGGTTGGGTACTGACGTAAATATTTTTCGAGTTGTTCTGCGGCGCCTTCGTTCCCGGCCATGTACATCCGCTCGGCTGCGGTATAGGTAAGTTGGTCTTGCTCTGAAGCGGTTATACTTACTCCTCCACCTAAGCTTTGCGCATAAGCAAAATAGGCATCCACATTATTTTGTTCAATGTAGCAGTTTTTAATTCCTGAAAGTGCCGATTTGGCTTCAGGTGTTCCTTTGTACTTTTCCGCCAGTTCTTTGTATTGTACAAGTGCTTTGTCGAAATCGCCGTTGTTGTAATTAACAAGTCCCAGCTGTAGCAAGGCTTTACGGTAATAATTACTTGTTGGATAATTCGAAACAATCTCCTGGTATTGCCGAACGGCATCATAGTTTTTTCCAATCCTTTCGTTGGCGCGGCCTAACTCGTATAGTGCATCATCGCGATATTCCGATTCAGGGTACTCGGCAAGTAGCCCGTTCAGGCTGTTTATTTTCTCCGCTGGCTTGCGCTGAAGTCCCTGGCAAAAAGAAATTTGCAATAAAGCATAATCAGGCTCGTGCATTTTCATATGATAGGCCTGGCTGTAATTCTCAACCGCCTGTGCGTAGTTTGTTTTAAGGAAATAATAATCGCCAATCCGGTTGAAGGCATCGGCAAGTTTAGGTGTGCGCTTGCCTTGCATATTCTCCACATACTTCACGAAATGGCGGTTGGCAGCATCAGTATTGTCCATTTTCAGATAGGCATATGCCAAATTGTAGTCGGCGCCATTAGCCTCTGCTTTTGCTGCACCTGAATTTTGCATAAAACGGTTGTACGAGGCGATGGAATTGTTAAAATCGCCGATGCGGTATAAAGCTTCCGATTTCCAGTAAAGTGCTTTCGATTTTATTTCATTGCTGTGGCTTCCGTTTGCGAGCGAGATATCGAAAAATCCGATAGCCTGGTTGTAAGCCATGTTGTTAAAAAGCTCCAGCCCTCGTAAATAGCTTACTCGCTGATAAGCTTTTAAAATATCAGGTGTCTTGTTCTGTATCTTTTCGATGGATGCGATCGCGTCGTTGTAGTTTTTTGTAACCATATAGACCTCAACAAGAATGCGGTATGCTTCTGTATTTTTCGAGGAGTTCGGATATTCAGCGATATAACGGTCGAATGCTTTTATGGTTTCGTTAAACGGTGAATACGAGAGTTCGTAAGTGAGTTTTGCGTAACTGAATAGTGCATCTTCCTTGATAGCCGGATTGAAATTGTATTCAGATGCTACGCCGTAAGCTGTTTTTGCATTCTCTTTATCGTTCAACTTAATAAAACAATCGGCCAAATGGTAGTAGGCATTTTGTGTCATTTCATCTTCACCAACCAATGCTTTTTCAAACAATGGCGCAGCTTCAGAATATTTCCCCGTATGGTAATAACAAAATCCTAAAATGTAGTTTTCTTCACGTGTTTTTGGTCCCTGTGTTTTAAAATAATTTTCCAGGTAAGGAATGGCATTGTCGAACTGGTGCAAATGAAAATACGAATCGCCAACAAGTTTCGAAAGTTCTGTGCGATGCTCTTCTTTTACGTCGTTAATTATTCCCGTGGTATAATTCACCACTTCACCGTATTTTTCTTGCTTGTAGTAAATGTGGCTCACATACAAGGGAATTACCTGCGAATATGCCGGATCGTTATTCAATTGTTTAAATCCCTGCAAGGCGGCCGTGTAGTCTCCTTTTAAATACTGAATGTGTGCCCAGTAATAGGTGGAAGGTTTTGCATAAATATGGTTTGTGCTTTTTACGGCATTAAACTCGGCAAGTGCCTGGTCAGCCAAATCCTGCATCATGAGTGAATAGCCGTTTTTATACTGTAGTTCGATGCGTTCGTTTTCAGAAAGATCTCCCCGGTCGACTTTCTCGTAGCTGCGTATTACAGACGAATATTGTTTCTTAGCGAACTGGTTTTTCCCGAGATTAAACCATGCCGAATTAATGTAAGGACTTTCAGGATAGGTTTCGATAAATGTGCGCATTAATTTATTGCCCGAGTTAAATCCGGCGTGTAAGGCCGACGCCGATTTGTAATATTCGGCTTCGGAGTATAGCTCCGATTTCTCATCGGTACTCTGTTGAATTTTTTCAAATTCTCTGAATGTGGCAACGTACTTCCCCTTGTTAAAAAGCTCTTTGGCAACATCAATGTTTTGCCTGACATGGTCGAAATAGACCGTTTGTTGTGCAAATATTTCATTGTGGATGAAAAGAACGAGCAGGAGTGATATAAAAAATCGAATTGTCTTCATGCTGCTATGGTCTCATTTTTAGTGATTTGATAGTCGATATAATTTTTTTGCTAAAATCAAACAAGAGAATTTTAAACAAATTCCAAAAGGAGTTAATCATTTTAGAATTGGAGAAACCTTATTTTTCGGGGTTGATTTATTTTCAAATAAAACAGTTCCAAAAATGAAGGATGATGTTTTTTTGCTTTTTGCTGAAATTATTGAAATAACCGAAAAATCTATTGTCCCTTATGGTGATTTAGAAGAAAACCCATCGGGAGAAACAATTGATATTAATCAGGAAGATTATGGAAGAAATCATAGCAGAGGAATTTTAGATATAGGGCTTTTAGATATTTCTAAAATCGAATTTATTATACCTGTTGATAAATAATTTCCACTTAAATTAGAATCCACATTCTAAGATATGGACAAGAAAAGTGTGATACGGTTGACAGGCGTCGAAATTTTTCAGCGGGAAAACAGAATACTTTCCGGGGTGGAGTTGGAGGTCAATGCCGGCGAATTTATTTATGTTATTGGGAAAGTGGGAACCGGCAAAACCAGCCTGATCAAAACCCTGAATGCTGAATTGCCACTTGTGGCTGGATCAGGTGAGGTTTTGGCTTACCAGCTTGCTGCAATTAAAAGTCGTGAAATTTCTGAACTGCGTCGGAAACTGGGTGTAGTTTTTCAGGATTTTCGATTATTGACCGACCGGGATGTATTCGAAAACCTCGCTTTTGTGCTAACTGCCACGGGCTGGAGAAACAAAACAACCATAAAAAACCGGGTAAACGAAGTACTTGAAATTGTAGGCTTGGAGCAGAAATTGAAAAAAATGCCCCATGAATTAAGTGGGGGAGAGCAACAACGTGTTGTAATTGCCCGTGCCATTTTAAATAATCCGGAAATTATTCTGGCCGACGAACCAACGGGGAATCTTGATCCCGAAACTTCGAAGGAGATTCTCGATCTTTTCATTCGTTTAAATAAAGAAGGAAAAACGGTGCTAATGGCAACCCACGATTATGCCGTTATTGCGAATAAGCCTGCCCGCACCTTGGTTTGTGCCGATGGTATGCTGTCCGATTCAGATCGAAACAAGGATGAAATTGATTTTGAGAATTTACTGGAGTCCAACTTTTAAATAAATCTCATGAAGGACTTTTTCTTCTTTTTCCCAGGTTAATTGTTCTGCGGCCACTTTTAAGTTCTTTTTCCACTCATCCCTCTCGGAAGAATTATTCAATCCTTCCGTGATGCTCATAGCCAGATCTTTGGGTTCCAGGGAATTTGTAATCTTCCCGATTTTGTATTTCTCAACAATGGCTTTCATCTCGGGTAAATTGGTAACCAGTACTGGAACTTCGGCTTGAATATAATCGAAGAGTTTGTTGGGTAAAGCAAAATGGTAATTCAGTCCCAGGTCTTCTTCGATGGAAAGTCCGAGGTCTGCTTTTGGAGTGAGTTTCGAAAGCTCCGTAAAAGGGAGCCTTCCTGTAAATTTAACCCTGTCTGTTAGTTTTTTATTACGAACAAGTTCTTCCAACTGCCTTTTTATATCCCCATCGCCCGCAATTATCAATTTGGCATTTTCGATAAATTGCATGGCTAAAATGGCTTGTTCCAAACCACGTCCCCTGTTAAGTGCTCCCTGGTACAGGATTATTTTTTCTGTACTTCCGGTTTTTTCTGCCTGGAGTTTATTTCCAATGGGAATGTTCCGGATTACTTTGAAATCGGTGCCATATTTTTCCGTATAAACTTTGGCAATAGATGCGCAAACCGTATACGCATAATTTAGTTTCGGAACCATTTTTTGTTCCAACCACAGCCAAACTTTTTTTACCCGCGGGCGGCCCATTAATTCCGGCACTTCAGTAAAATATTCATGACTGTCGTAGATCAATTCTTTATTTCGGATTCTTGCTGCCAGAAAATTGGCTGTCAGAGTATCCAGATCATTTGAAAGTAAAATATCGACCTTTGAAAAAAGCAATAAAAGGAAAAGTCTGAAATTGAATTCAGCATAAAAACAGGCACCTTTCTTAAAAAGCAGATGTAATCGTTTTGTTTTATAACTGCGTTCAACAGGATGACTTCGCGGAAGCTTTCTCCCAACCAGTAATACATCAAATCCCATGTTTTCCAGTGAAGTACAAACTTTATGTACACGGTTATCAGAAACAAGGTCGTTGGTAACTGATGCGATTATTCTCTTTCTTGCTGCTTTCAAAATGGTTTCAGTGATTGTGCTGTAAATATAGAACTTTTATATGGTGGAAATATTTTGGGGATTATAAAATTGATAAACTGATAAATTGATAAACTGAAAAATTGTTAGATTACTGGTCTGTGTTTAAGTGATGATGATTCAGAAACCTGAATCCGGGTAATGTGAAACTTAACAACTTTATTCTCAGTTCTCAGTTCTCAGTTATAACTTTCGTATATCTTTGCGAAAAATTAGTTTTATGATTCGTTTTTTTGAGAACCATTCGTTGAAAAATCACAATACCTTTGGAATTGATGCCAGAGCCAAATACTTTTTTGAATTTACGGAATCTCAGGATCTGGAGGAATTTTTAAATGCCAACCAAAGCTGGAAGGAAGAAAGATTGATTGTGTTGGGAGAGGGGAGCAACATTCTATTTCTCGAAGATTTTGATGGTTTGATAATTCATCCGAAAGTTCCCGGAATTACAACGGTGCACGAAGACCGTCAGTACGAATGGCTGGAAGTTGGAGCAGGCGAAGTTTGGGATGAGTTTGTACAGCATTCAGTGGCCTGTAAATTGGGCGGAATTGAAAATCTTTCGTTAATTCCGGGCATGGTTGGAGCGGCTCCGGTACAAAATATTGGTGCATACGGACAGGAAGTTTGTGCCGTGGTGGAAAAAGTAAAAGGTTACGATCTCGAAGAAGGCAAATCCGCTGAATATTCTGCCCCTGAATGTAAGTTTGCCTACCGAAGCAGTATTTTTAAAAGCGATCTTAAAAACAAATTTATTATAACGTCTGTAATTTTCAAGCTTGATAAATTTCCTGAATTTAATCTGAATTACGGGAAGCTGGAAGAAAAGGTAAAAGAAAAAGACGAATTGAATCTTAGCAATATTCGTAAGTCGGTGATTGAAATCCGGGAATCGAAATTGCCCGATACAAAAGAACTGGGCAATGCCGGAAGCTTCTTTAAAAATCCGGTAGTTGATACTGAAAAGGCTGAGAAACTGGAAAA
>JBFEWU010000227.1:0-7824 GCA_041546215.1 Draconibacterium sp.
GGCTTTTACACCCCTTATTTTGGCTGCCAAAGCCAGAGCTGCCGCGTGGTTCCCCGACGAATGTGTTCCAACTCCATTTCTGGCGTCTTCCTCCGGCAAGGAAAAAACGGCATTGCATGCCCCGCGAAATTTAAAGGCTCCAACCTTTTGAAAGTTTTCGCATTTAAAAAACAATCTGCCACCAACAATATCATTTATACTTTGTGATGATAAAACAGGTGTTCTGTGCGCATATTCCTGCACAATCCGGTGGGCTTTCTCAACATCGGCAAAAGTTGGAATATCCATTTTAATCTGGTTTTGACAATTTTTGGTTTAGTAAAGTATAGTCCGTATTGTAAATCGATTGTTTTGATAATTCATTCATCCGTTTTAATCCCGAAATGTATAGATAAACCACAAAGCCAAAGAATACGATCATGAGCCATTCGATTCCGGTAAAAAGTATAAAGTCGTATACTCCGTGCAAGAGAATCGGTACAGCCAGTGCCTTCCATTTGTATTGGACACGCTGCTTTTCATAGAATTTTGCCAGGCCAAAATAGAAGCCCATGGTGATTCCGAAAATAGCATGTGCCGGCACAGCAGTAATGGCCCTCATTACCCCGGTACTTATTCCGCCATCCATTACATAAAGTACATTTTCAACCGCGGCAAAACCCAATGAAATATAGGTAGCATATACAATCCCATCAAACTTTTCATTAAATTCCGGGCTTTTCCAAATTAGCAAATAAAGTGCCAGGTATTTGAACAATTCTTCCGAAAAAGCGGCTACGACAAATGCTTTCCAGGTGGCAGCCAATAAGCCGTAAAACATCGAAGTAAACGAACTCAGAAAGTTTTCGAGAAACAAAATTGGAATTACGCTTAATCCACCTGCGATTAAGGCAAAAAGCAACAGTCGAATGGGCTCCTTTTCATATTTATCGCGAAAATAAATATAGGCTGCAATGATGATTACCGGCGCCAGCGATAAAATAAGTAAATTCATTTCGGGAAATTAATTCGTATCTGTAAAAAAGAAAGCGTTCACTCCTTTCACCCCGGGACGAACTTTGAACACCCCGCCGGAATGTGGATATTTTTCCAATTCCTCATCGCTATTATCTTCACGTGCAGTGGTTATGTATAAAGTTCCCAGGTCGGCGTCGCCGAAAGCGCAGGAGGTAACATTTTTAGCCGGCACATTTACCTTTGTCACCAGCTCTCCTGTTTCCGGATTCCAGCACCCCACGGCAAAACCACCCCATAGTGCAATCCACAGGTTCCCCTTTTCATCGATTGTCATTCCATCGGGCCATCCCATTTCTCCCGGAACTTCAACAGCCATTACAGGATTGCTGATTTCACCGCTGTGGTTGTTGTAATCATAGGCCATGACTTTTCTTGTTGAAGTATCGATGTAATACATTTTCTTTTTGTCGTGCGACCACACAATACCATTTGAAATACTCACATTTTCCACCATTTTATGAATGGATTGATCCGCATCCAGGCGATAAAGTGCACCTGCGCCTTCCTCTCCCACCATACTCATGGTCCCTGCCCAGAATCGACCGTCAGGATCGCATTTGCCATCGTTAAAGCGATTGCTGGGCAAATTTTCTTCCGGATTCACAATCAACTTTTTCGAGCCGGTTTTGTCGTGGAAAGTATAGATCCCGTTTTGCAGGGCGACCAAAATATTTCCCGATTGACAAGGTACGGCAGTACCAATCATTTGACCCGTAAACATCTCCTTGTTATTTCCGCTTGCGGGATTGTAAAAATTCAAAATCTTCCCTTTAATATTTACCCAAATCAACTCGCCGGTTTTATAATTCCAAATGGCACCTTCGCCCAATTCCGATTTGGAATCAAGTACCAATTCCACTTCACTTGTTTTCTGACTCGAGCAGCTCATAAATAAAAATACATAAAAAGAGTAAACAAATAATTTCTTCATCATAATGGTCATTGCTTTTCACCCCTGAATAAATGTGCTATAAACTTTGAATAAGTTGCTTCATAATCAGCGTCATCTTAGGTTCGGCTTTCATGGCAACTTCCTGCACTTCTTCGTGCGATATTTCCACAATTTCACCCGGCACGCCACTGTCGGTAACAATGGAAATTCCGAATACTATTAAGCCCATATGAACTGCAACAATCACCTCAGGAACGGTCGACATACCGACCACATCGGCCCCTAATATACGGAACATTTTATATTCTGCCGGCGTTTCAAAAGTAGGACCAGAGACTCCCACATAAACACCTTCCTTGATCTCTATATTATGTTCCAGCGCAATTAACTTTGCCTTATTACGGAGCCTTTTGTCGTAGCATTTGCTCATGTCGGGAAAACGTGGGCCCAGGTCTTTATTGTTTTTCCCACGCAGCGGATGATCGGGGAAAAAATTAATATGGTCGTTAATCACCACAATTTCTCCTACTTTCCATTCGGGATTCAAGCCACCACTTGCATTGGATACAAACAAATGAGTAATTCCCATAAGCTTTAATACCCTCACCGGGAAGGTTACTTCCTGCATATCGTAACCCTCGTAATAATGGAAACGCCCCTGCATGGCCAGTACCTCCCTTTCACCAAGCTTTCCGTAGATTAATCGCCCGGCATGGCCATCCACCGTCGAAACGGGAAAATTTGGAATTTCCTGGTAAGGGATCGATTCGATAATCTCTATTTCGTTTACCAGGCCACCCAAACCGGTCCCTAAAATAATCCCAAGCTCAGGATTTGCCCGGATTCTTTCTTTGATGTAATTCGCGGTTACTTTTATTTTCTCCAACATAGTTAAAAATCTTCTTGTTAAACGATTGCTTTTCTTCTCCCAGGAAATTCACTTTTATGGGCAAATAGTACATGGCATCTTTCAGTTCATCAGGCATTTCCGGAAAATCTTTAAATCGCATCGAATCTTTTTCGGTTGTAATAATCAGCTTATTTTCGGCTTTGAGCGAACTGAATTTACTGGTAATGGTTTGAATATCGTGCCGGGAATAATTATGGTGATCGGGAAAAGTCAGCACTTCAATCTCAGTAAAAAATTGTTTCAGGTATTTGTGCATTAATTTTGGGGAAGCGATACCTGTCAACAACATTAGGCTATACTTTTTTTCTTTGAAATGCTCCAGATCCAATTCATTGCCGGTGAAAACCGGTTTTAACCGATCATATTTCAACTTTGTGAAATACAATTGCTGATAAGGCAAAAGACTAACATCGTTGCTCAAAATACGGCGCATTATTGGAGTTACCTCATCGGGGCATTTGGTAAAAATGATAATGTTTGCCCTTCTCATTTGAAATACACTCTCCCGTAAGCGCCCCAGGGGCAACAGATGATCATTCTTAATCTGGCGGTTGTAATCGATGAGTAAAATATTGACCGCAGGAGTTATTCTCCGGTGCTGGAATGCATCGTCGAGCAAAACAACATCGGGTACATTTTTATCTTTTAAATGCAGCAGGTTTTGCACACCTTCCACACGTTTTTCGCACACCGAAACCGTAATTCCAGGGTATTTATTTTTTATCTGAAGGGGTTCGTCGCCAACTTCAGCGGCAGTTGAATCAACTTCCACCAATCGAAATCCCTTTGTTTTTCTTTTATATCCCCGACTCAAAGTGGCCACATCATATTTCTCCTTCAGTAGTTCAACCAGGTATTCGACATGGGGCGTTTTGCCGGTTCCGCCAACCGTAATATTTCCAATTGAAATAACGGGAACATCAAATTCCGTCGATTTCAGAATATTTAAATCGTAGGCCCGGTTTCGCAAAAACATGACAAAACCGTATAACAAGGAGAGAGGATAGAGAAAAATCTTCAACATTTAAGGTGCTCTTCAATTAGAAAGCTAAGATAAGAAACGAGCAGGTAAATAAAATTAATTCACATAAATATCGTAAGGCATACGCGCATAAATACCGTCCATTTGGGTAATTTTTTTCAGGTATTCATAATAACGGTAATTTACACCCAGTTCGTTTCTCATTATACGGGCACGCACATTATTGCCGCCCATTTTAAACATCTCTTCCAGTGGGTTAGGCAAAGTTGGCAAGGAGACGGTTCGGTAAGCATCCAACCCTTCCATTTCAGCAGCCAGTTTAATGGCATCCTGCAGGCCGCCAAACTCATCGATCAAACCAATCTCTTTGGCATTTTCGCCGCTCCACACACGTCCCTGTCCGATTTCATCAACCTGTTCTTTGGTCATTCCGCGTCCTTCGGCCACATGCGAAATAAAAAGATCGTAACCCTCTTCAATACTGGCCTGCAACATGCTTCTTTCATAATCGGTCATTGGCCGTGTCAAGGTCAGTAAATCAGAGTTTTTGTTGGTTTTAACCACATCGGTAG
Source organism: Draconibacterium sp. (assembly GCA_041546215.1). GTDB lineage: Bacteria > Bacteroidota > Bacteroidia > Bacteroidales > Prolixibacteraceae > Draconibacterium. The sequence goes on from JBFEWU010000227.1 coordinate 4,374, forward strand.
TTATGCCCAATTTATCGTTTAAGAGTTCACCGAAATTCGGGATGGTCCCAAAGATACCTATGGATCCCGTTATGGTATTCGGACTGGCCACAATCTTATCAGCCGGACAGGCAATGTAATATCCTCCCGAGGCTGCCACATCGCCAAAGGAAACCACCATGGTTTTTTCTTCGGCAGCCAGCTTTACTTCCCGCCAAATGGTTTCCGAATCAAATACAGCGCCTCCCGGCGAATCAATGCGAAAAACAATGGCTTTGTAGGAACTATCCTGACGAACTTTACGGATTTCCTTTCCAAATTTATCGCCGTCGATAACTTCACCACCCCCCATTGACATCCCAATGTCTCCACTGGCATAAATAACCGCGATTTTATTACGACTGTACTTTTTGCCTTTCCCTTTAACTTTTGCCGAAGCATAACTTTTTACACCAATAACCGGAACTCCCTTTTTCCCTTTAACTCCGGCAATCTCACGAAGGTCTTCCAAAACCTCATCCTTATATTTAGCCGCATCGACCAATCCCGATTCCACCGCATATTTCCCTTTTTTAAAGGTTTGCACCTCATCGGCCAGTTCATTTAGTTTGTCCATTGAAATTCCTCTTTCTTCCGAGATTCCTTTCAGCATGTGATTCCATAAACTGCCCATGTATGTCAACTGCTGTTCGCGGTTTTCAGCACTCATTTTATCAAGCATAAAAGGTTCAACCGCCGCTTTAAATTTGCCATGGCGAACGATTTGCATTTCCACACCAATCTTTTTCAAAGCATTTTTAAAGAACATCATTTCCCCACCCAAACCACGAAAATCAACGGCCACTTCGGGATGAATAACAATCTGATCGGCCACTGTTGCCAGGTAATAAGCCTTTTGTCCCATCATCATTTTATCGGCGCATGCATAAATGGGTTTGTCGCAACTATCTTTAAAAGCGATGAGCGCATTTCTGATTTCTTCAACCGATGCCATTCCTCCGTTCACCACTGAAAGATCGAGATAAACGCCCTTGATCCGGTCGTCGTCAACCGCTTTTTCCAGTGATGTCATTATGTCGTCCAGACCAATGGTTTTTACGCTGGCAAACATTCCCGGCAACTCCATATCTTCAAAGGGATCGTTTGGTGCCCGGTCCATGATATTTCGCTCGAGATTTAAAACCAACATGGAATTATTTTGTACAACCACTTCTTTTTCAGCCGACGAAACAATGGCGCCTATTATGGCAAACATGAGCAAAAACCCAACAACCGATACGGCAAAAATACCAACCACGGTTGCCAGCACATACTTAAAAAATTCCTTCATATTTTTTGTTTTTTAAAATCGTTCTTACTTTTACTGAATAGGTACTCGTTTGGAACAGGAATTACAAATATACAATTCTATGCATAAGGTTTTTCTCGGGATAGGTGGAAATATCGGAAATAAACAGGGGAATTTCGAAAAAGTTTCTGTGCTGATTCAAAAAGAGTTGGGGAAAATTGTACAATTGTCGTCGATATACGAGGCTCCACCCTGGGGATTTCATGCCGAAGAGGCATTCTGGAACCAGGTCATCGTTATTGAAACCAAGTTGGAAGCCATTGAATTACTGTGGCGAATTCATAAAATTGAAGAAGAATTTGATCGAAAACGTGGAAAAGAGCGCTACTCTTCGCGCCAGATGGATGTTGATATCTTATACTTCGACGATGAATACATGGAAACCAAAAACCTGATTATTCCGCATCCAAAAATTCATGAACGCAAATTTGTACTTGTTCCGCTTTGTGAAATTGCACCTGACTTTAAACATCCGCTTCGGCGCTTAACGAGTATTCAGATGCTGGAACATTGTCACGACGATTCGATAATTAAAAAAATTGCAAGAAAATAGAAGCAGAATCCTTTGAACGGGCACAAGCGGCTTTTGATTATTGAGGATTTTGCAAGCATAAATAAAGAGTATGATAAATATCGATTTCCATCTAAAACCTGATGATTTTAAAGCCCAGCTCGATCATTTCTGGACACTCTCGGGTGAAAAAATAAAGCACATTGACAAGCATTATGATTCTACGAAAGGATCTCCCGTTATTACCGTAAACGGGCAGTATTCAACCCGGGGTTGGACAGAGTGGACACAGGGATTTCAGTTTGGCTCTGCTATTTTGCAATTCGATGCCACGGGTGATGAATATTTTTTAGAGTCGGGAAGAAAAGCCACACTCGGCAAAATGGCACCTCACATCAGCCACATGGGGGTTCACGATCACGGATTTAATAACCTAAGCACCTATGGCAATCTGCTGCGTTTAATGAACGAAGGCAAAATTGCATTTAATGAGTGGGAAAAGAATTTTTACGAACTGGCCCTTAAGATTTCGGGAGCCGTGCAAGCCAGCCGCTGGACAAAAATTAAGGATGGTGGTTTTATTTATTCGTTTAACGGGCCACATTCTTTGTTCGTCGACACCATCCGTTCATGCCGGATTCTAATGACCAGCCATCTTCTGGGACATGTTTTTCAAAGCGAGGGAGATGAAAGAATTTCGCTTATGGGTCGTGCAATTGAGCATATTCAGGCAACGGCCCGCTACTCTGTTTTTTATGACGAAGGGCGCGACCGTTACGATGCCTCGGGACGAACTGCCCACGAAAGTATTTTCAATACAAACGATGGAAACTTCCGGTGTCCCAACTCTCAACAGGGATATACCGGATTTTCAACATGGACACGCGGATTAGCATGGGCAATGACAGGTTTTGCCGAAGAATTGGAAATGTTGCAAACCATTCCGGAAAACGAACTGGCAAAATATGGGAGTAAATGTGAAATTGAAGCGAGCATGTTAAAAGCTGCCAGGGCCACCTGCGATTTTTACATTGAAAATACTCCGGTTGACGGGATTCCGTATTGGGATACAGGAGCAGCCAACCTGCACAAGATGGGCGATTACTTAAATAAAAAGTCGGATCCCTATAACGCATGGGAGCCTGTTGACAGCTCGGCAGCTGCCATTGGCTCGCAAGGTTTGCTGCGTTTGGGAAGGTATTTGACCAACAAGGGAGAAAAAGATGCCGGAGTGAAATACTGGCAGGCAGGGCTAACGGTGCTAAAATCACTCTTCGATTATCCGTATTTAAGCACCCATGCTGAACACCAGGGCTTAATATTGCACAGTATTTACCACCAGCCAAATGGATGGGACAATGTTCCCGAAGGACAAAAAATTGCCTGTGGCGAGTCATCGATGTGGGGCGATTACCACGCCCGCGAAGTGGCCTTGTACCTGCAACGAATTATAAATAATGAAGAATACTACACCTTTTTTGGGTGCGTTGAATAGACCGAAGTCCGAAGACGGAAGATAAAAGAAATTGATTATTGATTATTGATTATTGATTAATGTGTTTGGTGTTATAGCGATGTGACTGATTCAGCATAAAAATTCGGACAACAATGAC
>JBFEWU010000291.1:0-5856 GCA_041546215.1 Draconibacterium sp.
CATCCATTTGTAACAAGTACCATTAAAACGGTAATCCATCGATAAAGAAATACAATTCCCTCATTTTTCAGTATTATTGTAATCATGAGAAAAAAGACGTAGAGAATTACGTAGTCTGGCAAGATGAATTTATGGCATTAAATTTACAAATAAAAATAAAACCTAAAGACATTCTGATTCATACTCTTTTTTGGGTGGCGGTGTGGTTTTTCTTTTTTTATTTTTTTAGCTATAATTCCGATAAAGTAGATTATGCACTTTGGTTTTCGAGTGGATTATTGCCGCTAACTATGGCAATAACCTACTTTATTAATTACCGTCTTATTCCAAAATACCTGCTTGCCAAACGCTATTGGAAATTTGCCCTGTACAGTTTTTATACGCTTATTTATTGCTCGTACATTATTTCGCTGCTCATTTATACTTGTCTTATTTTTGTGCTGAAATTTAATGTCGATGAGATGCCACCAATGAGTAAGAATTTCTTTTTTATTTTATTGCTGGTTTTAATCGTGGTTGGTGTAATTAGTTTTGTGAGTATCCTAAACCAGAGTTTTAAGACGGCATCAAGGAATAAGGAGTTGCAGAATAAAATTCTTGAAACTCAGTTGCAGTTAAAAGACCAGGAACTCCACTATCTCAAACGTCAGATCCACCCTCATTTTTTATTCAACACATTAAACACGATTTATGGTTTTGCACTGAAGCAATCGAAGCAAACACCAGCAATAATTTTGAAACTATCAAACCTGCTCGATTACATATTATACCAGGTAAATAAACCTATGGTAAGTTTAAAGGAAGAGGTGCTTCACATTCAGGAATATATCGAATTGGAAAAAATTCGATTTCAGGATACTTTAAAGGTCGAGTTGGCGATAACAGAAATTGATGAAAATATCCGGGTGGCTCCCATGTTGCTTATTCCCTTTGTGGAAAATGCTTTTAAGCATGGGAGTTTGGTTGATGGTTTTCTTCGAATAAAGATGGAAGTAAGCGTTGAAGAGAACAGCTTGCGGTTTAAAATCTCCAATTCATTTTTGGTGGAAAATGATCATGGTAAACATGTAGGTCTCGGCCTGGAGAATATTCGAAAACGCCTTGATTTGAATTATAAGAATGCTTATCATCTTCAAAATGAAATGGATGAAAACCGGTACACTGCAGAATTGATAATTGACGATTTAAGTATAATGAAAAATGATGACTAAAGTTCGCTGCTTAATTGTTGACGATGAACACATTGCACGTGAAATTATTGAAAATCACCTGTCGAAAATTGTGGCACTGGAAGTTGCAGGTAGTTGTAAAAACGCCATCGAAGCGTTTAACTTTATCAGTACAGAAAAAATTGATTTAATTTTTCTGGATATTAACATGCCAGGGATTTCAGGGCTTTCTTTTGCCAAATCGATCAACAAAAACATTAAAGTTATTTTTACTACTGCTTACCGCGAGTATGCGGTTGATGGTTTCGATTTACAAGCGGTCGACTATTTATTAAAACCCATCTCTTTTGAGCGTTTGCTGCAGGGCATAAACAAATATTTAAACGAAAATACATTGGTGCAGCAGGAAGAATCCAGGGAAATTACCCGCGAAAAAAATGATTCCATTTTTGTGCGCTCAGAGCGAAAAATGATAAAAATTAATTTTACTGAGATACTTTACATTGAAAGCCTGGCTGATTACATTAAAATTCATCTGAATACTAAAAATGTGCTTACACGCGAAACCATTTCAAGTATTGAAGTAAAGCTGCCCCAGCAGGAGTTTATGAGGGTGCATCGTTCTTTTATAGTGGCTGTGAGATATATCGATTCCTTTACAAACGAATGGGTTGAAATTGGTAAAAAACAAATACCAATCAGTCGCAGTTATAAAGATGAGGTTTTAAAACGATTGGAAAATTAAATTGGTTTTACCTTATTCTTATTTTATAAACGATAGGTGATAAGGAAGTTTTTACCCTGGAATTAATTGACTTCTTTCGTAAAAAATATCAGAATGAACAGAATATGCGGACTATTTAATATCAAATACCCCATAATTCAGGGAGGTATGGTTTGGTGCTCGGGTTGGAAATTGGCTTCTGCTGTCAGTAATTGTGGAGGCCTGGGTTTGCTTGGAGCCGGATCGATGCATCCTGAAACATTGGAGGAGCATATCGTGAAATGTAAAGCAGCAACAAATAAGCCTTTTGGGGTGAATGTGCCTTTGTTGTATCCCGAAACCGAACGGATCATGGATATAATTGTCAAACAGCAGGTGCCGATTGTTTTTACATCAGCCGGTAGTCCAAAAAAATGGACAGGCTGGTTAAAAGATAAAGGGATTACTGTTGTTCATGTGGTTAGCAGTTCGTTTTTTGCCGGTAAGTGCGAAGCTGCCGGTGTTGATGCCATTGTTGCTGAGGGGTTTGAGGCCGGAGGCCATAATGGAAGAGAAGAAACCACAACCATGGCCTTGATTCCTTCGGTAAGAAAAGCCACAAAGCTTCCCTTGCTGGCGGCAGGAGGAATTGGTTCGGGCGAAGCCATGCTGGCGGCCATGGTGTTGGGAGCCGATGGTGTTCAAATGGGCTCGGCATTTGCTGTGTCAGAAGAGTCATCGGCGCATCCCGATTTTAAAAAGCTGGTGGCAACACTTGGTGAGGGTGGAACAAAGTTGGCCCTGAAAAAACTGGCACCCACGCGTTTAATCAAAAACGGTTTTTTTGAGCAGGTTGATGCGGCGGAAAAGGCCGGAAAAACACCCGATGAGATGCGTGAACTCCTGGGGAAAGGACGTGCCAAAAAAGGAATGTTTGAAGGGGATTTGTCCGAAGGCGAACTGGAAATCGGGCAGGTGGCAGCACAGCTCAATGAAATACTGCCCGTATCAGTTATCATGGAGAATATATTAAGGGATTATAAAATCGTGAAAAATGGAATCGAAGAAGGAAGGTTTCGTTTTAGCTGATTTCTGAAACCTATGTATTCCCAACGCACAGTGTTATAGCACCCTGAATCCTAAACTTAAATGCAGTAAGTAATATTCTGAAATGTGGCTAATTTTACTCCTTAGGTTCTAAATTGATCGTTGGGTTTTCGCTTTCCTCCAAATTGAAATACTGAAAGGCCTGGAAGGTGAAAATGATAATTAGCATTAGAGTACCAAGCGCGGCAGAAATTCCGTAAACAAACCAATACCACGACGGATAATCCTGCGGATTTGTTGCTGCAGCCGAAAACATATTGTTTGAGATGCCGGCAAGCATGGCCGGAATGGACATTAACATACTCACTACCCATACCATAACCATGCCAAGCAGGTTTAAAACAAAGGTATTCCACCATTGTGTATTTACCAGTTTCCATGAGCGGGAAAGGGCATCGCCAAGGCCTTTCTTTTCATAAATAAAAACAAATACCACCAGCGAAAAGGTATTGGCAAAATAAATGCCCGGTATGATGCACATGATTAATCCAAAGGTGACGATGATGGCTAACACAAGGTTCGCCCCAAGTGCAAGCAAACTATTGCTAAAGAACTTCGAACTAATATCATCGAATTGGAAATTGCCCTTGCCTTGTTTAATGTAGGCTTCAATATAGCTGTAAAAGGTACCGATAAATAAGGATTGTATAAAAAGTCCGAAAAGCATGAATGTGAACAGATTCAGGTAGAAAGGGCCTATGTTTCGCATAATGGCCTCCTGGTCCGACAGGTCCACCTGGCTCAATACATTTTTTTGCAGGTATACTTGTCCGGCTGCATAAAGTGCCACAAAAGGAAGCACGTAGAAAAGGATTAAACGTGAAATGGGCTTTGCTTCCTGCTTTAAAAACTCAAACGAATCGGAAATAATTATCCCAAGCTCGCGTGTTTTGCGAAACTGAATTTCTTTTTGCTGCATATGACGAATGTGCTATTCGAAGGTTTTGACTTCAATTTGATACTTGTTTCTTTCACTGGAACTCCTTGAAACCAATTCGCCCAGAAAGCCACCCATGAAAAACTGCGCACCGATAATCATCGATGTAAGCGCAATGAAAAAATAAGGGCTGTCGGTAACTAATTTCGCTTTAATTCCCTGGCTCATGTGAATTAGTTTCATGGCACCCAGGTATCCGGCCGACAAGAATCCGATAAAGAACAGGATGGCTCCCATTATGCCGAAAAAGTGCATGGGGCGTTTCACAAAGCGTGAAATAAAAGTAACCGACATTAAATCGAGTGGTCCGCGAACAAATCGTTCCAGACCAAATTTTGTAACTCCATATTTACGTTCGGCATGAACAACTACTTTTTCTCCAATGTTTTTGTAGCCTGCCCATTTTGCCAAAACCGGTATATAACGGTGCATTTCTCCATAAACTTCTACGCTTTTTACCACATTTTTGCGGTATGCTTTTAATCCGCAGTTCATGTCGTGCAGTTTAATACCGGTCATCCTGCGAACGGTCCAGTTGTATAGTTTACTTGGTAAGTTCTTGGTGAGTACCGGGTCATGGCGTTTTTTCTTCCATCCCGAAACCAGGTCGTAACCGTCTTCCTTGATCATCCTGTAAAGCTCCGGAATCTCATCCGGGCTATCCTGAAGATCGGCATCCATGGTAATAACCACATCACCCTGTACGGCTTCAAAACCGCAAAATAATGCCGCAGATTTTCCGTAGTTGCGCCTGAATTTAATGCCTTTGATTAAAGGATTTTCTTTTTGAAGTTTTTTAATAACCTTCCATGAATCATCGCGACTACCATCATCAATCATCATAATTTCATACGAGAAATTATTTTTCTCCATCACTCTTTTTATCCAGGCAGTCAATTCTGGAATCGATTCCTCTTCGTTAAACAGAGGCACAACTACGGAAATATCCATATGCAATAGCTAATATTTAATTTATTCAGGAACCTCGTCGCTTGGGTTCTGTTTTGTGAAAATTCCGGTTAGTAAACTAATAATTAAGCCCATAATCGCTCCTCCAAAAATTGCCATTGCAGCCATAATCGGAGGTTTCTGGAATTTAGTGGCCATATTGATCATCATATCCAATTGCTCTTCCGGAACACCCCGTTCTACAATGGTTTGCTCGGTGGCCAGGCGCAACTGTTCCTGTAAGCCCGGATCAATTACCGTATACAATAAGTAAATGTAAATGCCGGATAAAACTCCTGAGAAAATTACCGTCATGGTACCTACTCCCAGGGCTTGTCCATAGGTCATTTCACCACCAAGTGCTTTACGATAGGCCAGCTGAGCCCAAATAATACCTCCAATTATAATGGGCCACGAAATATATTGCACCCATTTTTCGAAGGTGTAACCAAGAACATAGATTACCACCGATACCAGTACCGATACAATTCCTAAATAAATCCCGTAAGTCAGGGACGACTTCATTAGTGAAACAGGTTTTTCTTCCATAATAGTTTGTTTTTTTAGAAAAGGTTGGACAAATATAATTCTATTTTTTATTGATTAGTTGTTTCTGCTTATGTTATTGCAGCTTTAGATGTTTTGTTCAGTTTCAAATTTTTGTTTTTCGCGGGTTCGGAAAATGGCGTGCAGGCACGAAATAGATTTTCATCGTATTAAAATTGTTTGGTTTGTTCGGTAATCCTTCAGCTGACTGAGAATAAGAGTGGGATCTGTTTCTTGAACCGGCAGATCTTGCTCCTTTCATCATGATAAGAAAAAAACCGGTCTTTTATAAGCACGTTTTCAGCCTCATAAGTCTGGGTCGGATGTTTAAAATTACGTGATTTTCATTTTTTATTTGGTGGGCCATTAAAATTTTCTACTTTTGCAGCCGGGTAAGTCCTGTGCGACCAGCTCCTGCTGAATCCCCCCAGGGTCGGAAGGCAGCA
>JBFEWU010000164.1:0-10185 GCA_041546215.1 Draconibacterium sp.
AACTCCTGGTTATCGGCAGGCTGATAAAAAATACCCAGTTTGGGATTGAAGAAATTGAAATCATGTTCTTGCGTCAGATCTCTCAGATCATCGTCAATTCCATCAATCTCATAATTAATGTTCCGGTATTGCAGGTCGGCAAAAAGATTTAGTTTCTCAGTTACCTGCCAGTTGTATTTGGTATAAACATTAAAATCTTTTTTCAAGCCATTGCTGCTGTACCATTCATGGTTAAACGCTGCATCTCCAAGATATTGTGCCCAAATTATATTTCCAAAGTGGTCGCCATCATACACACTGTAACCACCACCAAAAGCAAAGTCGCCTTTGTTTTTGGTGTAATTTAAAGAGTAGGTAAGACCATAAAAGTCATTGTCGAGCCATTTGCGGTTTACCAGATCAGTTGTTTCAATAACTTGTTCGCCAACTTCAGGGTATGGTAAATTGTAATCGGCAAAGTCTTCGCCGGCTTTGTAATTTTCGTAATACCCTCGCCCGTAAGTATAATGTGCCGATGCGTTTAAGTTCAGGTGAGAACTGAATTTGTGCGAGAAGTGTAGCTGGTAATGGTCTTGCTGGTAATGGTCAACCTGGTTCTCATAGGTATAGTAATTGTATGTACGACTATCCGAATTCATCATGTGATCCACCTCTTTCTGCGTCATCAGCCAGTTGTCGGCATATTCCTGCATTCCGGTTATATCGCTGTTTAAACGCACCGAAGGAACTCCGTACCAGGCTTGGTAGGTTTCCTCAAAACCTGAAAACACATTTAGTTTGATTACCGTATTTTCTGCATAATATCCTCCTGAAACAAAAAACGATTTCAGATCGGAAGCAGCACGGTCAATAAAACCATCGGAACTTATCTTCGACAAGCGCACATCAACGGTAAAATGGTCATTTAGTAATCCTGTTCCGGCAGAGAGTGTATTTTTAAAGGTGTTGAAAGTACCCGCGGCTGTTTTAAATTCGCCGTAGCCCATTTTATTGAGCGAGTTGGTTTGCAGGTTAATGCTGGCACCAAAGGCAGCAGCTCCGTTCGTTGATGTGCCTACACCACGCTGAATTTGAACATTCTCGAGCGATGAGGCCATATCCGGTTGATCCACAAACCATGTTCCGTGCGATTCGGCATCGTTCATCGGGATTCCGTTTACACTTACATTAATCCGGTTTAAATCGGTTCCCCGGATACGGAAATTGGTGTAACCAACACCCGCTCCCGCATCGGAAGTGGTCACAAACGAAGGTGAAAGTTGCAGCAAATATGGAATATCCTGTCCCATGTTTCGTTGTGCAATTTCATCGCCCGAAATGTTGTTGTAGGCCATGGGTGTTTTGTTTTTGGCCCGTGTTGCCGAGATTAAAACTTCATCGGTCATTACAACATTCGACTGCAGGTTCACATTAATTTTTTGGGTTGAAGTTAATCGCAGGTCAAGTTCCTGGGTTTCAAAACCAATGAACGAGATTTTAAGCGTGTACTCGCCCGGTTTCAGATTTTTAAATTCGAAACTCCCATCGCCCGATGTGGAGATTCCATAATACGATTGGTCAATTACCACACTGGCACCTGCCAGGGTTTCTCCTTCACCTTTAACAACTCCTGTTAAATTAATTTGCCCAAAGGCAATTGCTGCCAACAATTGGAATAGCAGCCATACATTCAATTTTTTCATTTTTTTGAAATTGGTTATTAAACTAACCAATGGAGTGGGACGAATCCCTTTTTTGCTTTCCCTACGCCGGCATTACCCGGATCAGGTTTGTGAGTATAATCTCAGCCCTAAATTTATTAGGCACCCCATTGCATAAATATCAGGGGCGAAGTTAAAACGGATTTTTAAACTGGCAAAATTGTGGTGAGAAAAATAAGATGAGTTAATCTTTAGTTGATTTGTTCTTCCAGCAGGTATTTTTCAAAATTCTTTTTGTATTTCACCATTTTTCTTGAAGGGCGCTGTGTGGCTTGATCTATGAAGAGTATTTTTTGTTGCGCGGTAGAGCAAACTTCATTTTTTTCGTTTAAAAAACGGAATTTAAAATCTGCCGAAACATTGTGCATTTTCGAAACCCATACTTCAACCCGTACAATGTTGTTTAGAAAAAATGGTTTTTTGTACTGAATTTGGGTTTCGGTGATGATGGGCATAAGCTCATCTTCTTCGGCAAGTTCTGATATATCCAATCCCATGGCGTCCATAAGTTTATTACGGGCATTCTCAAGCCATTGAACGTAGATAATGTTGTTTACATGACCAACAAAGTCGATGTGATAAGTATAAATGGGTTCTGTAAATTTCAGTTTTTGCATCGTTACTTCAGATTGAAATTAAGGTCGGCAAATTTATGCTTTTTCTGTAAAAAGAATTTCCACATGATACTTTTTGGGAATATTTGTTTGTGGTTATTTTCAGTCACATGTTTTTTGAGTTCTTTGCGTTTGGCGCGTAAAGATGACCAGTTCTTGTAAAATGAAGCATGGGCGCGCATCACTGCCCAAAAGGCTTGAAGTTCGAATCCTAGCAGAAATTTTGCCGCTGCTGCTCCGTCCAGTACCATGCGTGAAATCAGTATGCGCTTAAAACTTTTTTTCGAAAGATTTTTAAAAAGCATAAAAAGATTGTTTCGAAAATTAAGGTATACCTTTTTCGGATTTCCATATTCTAAACTTCCTCCACCAAGGTGGTAAATTACACTTTGTGGTTCATATACAATTTTATACCCTCGGTTTTTTAAGCGCCAGCACAAATCAATTTCTTCCATATGCGCCCAAAAGTCACTGTCCAGACCGCCCGAAGTTTTAAATGCTTTGGCCCGTATAAACATACAAGCACCGGTAGCCCAAAAAATCTCGGAGGATTGGTTATACTGGCCATTGTCTTTTTCAACTTGGTCAAGAATACGCCCGCGACAGAACGGATAGCCATATTTATCGATAAAACCACCTGCAGCTCCGGCATACTCGAAATATTCGGGTGCTTTAAAACTCAATACCTTTGGCTGTACGGCAACAATTTTTTCATCTTTTTCAAGGTGTTTAATACACGGATCAATCCATCCTTTTTTAACTTTTACATCTGAATTTACCAGCACAAAATAATCGGCCTCTATTTGTTGAAGCGCCATATTATACCCTTTGGCAAAACCATAATTATTTTTCAGGTCCATTCGGGTAACCGACGGAAAATTTTCTTTCAGAAAGGCAAGCGAATTGTCGGTGGAACCATTGTCGGCAACTATAACTTCAATGTTCCCGCCTTGTGAGTGTTCAACGATTGAAGGAAGAAAATCGGGAAAAAGGTTTTCACCATTCCAGTTTAAAATTACGATGGCAATTTTGCTCATAAACATCAACTCAAGAGTAGTTTCGCAATTAGCAAAGTAAGGTTTTCTTTCTCAAGGTTTTCAAGAATTTCGCTAATTTTTTTTGTCTTTTCTTTATCCTCTGATTTCAGAACGGATTGAATGTCTTTCACCTGTTTGCCGGTTAATTCATCCTGAAGTAATTCCCATATTTTTTGCCGGTCATCCCCATCGTCGGGCAATCCGAGTCGTTCCAGTTCAAGTATGGTAGCTCCAAGAATTTCGCGAGCCTGCATTTTTACCGGATCCGTGTCTTTTGTTTTTCCTGCTGCTGCTGTGTCGCGTAAACTCCAGCTCGAATAATCGTAATGCAGTTCCTTAATGAGTCTGAGTTTGGAATTTTCTTTTCCAAAAATACGTTCTAAAAAAATTAGCGTATGGTTTTTCCACGCTTCCAGGTCAAACTTTTTTTCGTCAAGTCGGGCGAGTTGCTCTTTCAGTAATGCAATTTGTTTTTCTGCCATGGTTAATGTTTTTTGCAATTTACAAATTTTACCAAAGAGAACGCATAGAAGCATTGCAGTTACACCGAGATTTTTTTTATTCCCAGGTATTTGTTGACTACAGCGAAAAACTCGGGGAAATAGGCTGTGCTGGCAGAAATGATTTCGCCACCAAATAACCAGTTATCGCCGCCATTAAAGTCCGTTGTTTTTCCGCCGGCCTGTTGGAGTATGAAAACACCGGCAGCTACATCCCATGCATGAAGGGCATGTTCCCAGAATGCATCAAAACGTCCTGCGGCAATGTAACAGAGGTCCACGGCTGCAGATCCGAAACGACGAATTCCCCGGGTGGTCTGCATCAATACTTTCATCGCTTCAATGTAATCGTCCATCCGGTCGAAATCGTAGTAAGGGAAGCCGGTAGCGATAAGTGCATCTTCTGATTTTGAGCGGGAAGCCGTTTTTATTTCATGGCCATTGCAAAATGCCGGGCTGTCTTTCCAGGCATAAAACAGTTCATCGGCTCCCACTTCGTAAACCACGCCTAAAACCATTACCCCTTCTTTTGCCAGTCCAATGCTTACCGAGTGGGGGGCCAGACCGTGAATATAATTGGTAGTGCCATCCAGCGGATCCACAAACCAGGTGTAACTTTCGTTGTTGGAACCGGCCGTGCCTTCTTCGGCAACAAATCCCGATTCAGGAATTAACTCTTTTAAGGCTGAAACAATTTGCTGTTCTGCTGTTTTGTCCACATAGGTCACCAGGCTGGCGACACTCTTTGTTTCGACTTCTTTGCTGCTTATTTTTTTTTGTTCTTCACGTATAAATTTACCTGTACTAAGGGCAATTTCCTGCACTCGAAAACAAAGCTCTTTGTAATTCATTATTTCTGTTCTTACAGGCAAAATTAAGGAATTAAAATTAGCATTCTTAACCGGGATTCCAATCCATATAATTTTTATGGATTTGTATTTGCTGTTTGAAACTTAAGTCTTCGGCAGAGTGCCTGATTCCACGGGGACAGGGGTATGTTATTAAGCTCAGGATTGGTAAAAAACGAAGGACATATAGTTGAGAATCAGTCTGGTTATGGATTACTCAAGATCAGCCGCCACACTTCCGTTTGGCAGAATGGATTTTAGCTTGACCCTTGCTAAAGTGTTAACCAGTTCTTCATGGTAGGGCACTTCAACTTTAATGTAGTTTTCGGTGAAACCATGCATTTTATCCTGACTTTTTTGTGCCTCGAAAAGAACAGTGTGTTCTGTGTTCAAATGTTTTTCGCAGAATGCCCTCAGTTTCTTTTCTGAAAGGTTGATGTATTTCTGCGTTCGGTTTTTGCGTTCCTCAACCTCTACTTTCCAAGGGATTTTCAGGGCTTGTGTCCCACTTCTTTCCGAATACGTGAATGCATGCAATTGCGAAACCTCAAGTTTGTTAATAAAATCGTATGATTCCTGGAAGAGTTCTTCTGTTTCTCCATTGGTGCCGGCTATTACATCCACACCGATAAATGCATGCGGCACAATATCCCGGATTTGGTGCACGCGTCGGGCAAATAAACCGCTTGAATATTTGCGCTTCATTAAGGAGAGAACTTCGTCTGATCCCGCTTGCAGGGGAATGTGAAAATGAGGCATTATCACCTTCGACCTGGCCACCAGCTCAATGATTCCCTCCTTGAGTAAATTGGGTTCGATCGATCCCAGACGAAGGCGGCGTAATCCTTCAACCTGCTCAAGTTCTTTTAGCAGATCAAGGAAATTTTCACCGGATGATTTTCCGAAATCACCTATATTAACACCGGTCAGGATGATTTCCTTATACCCTTTTTGCACCGATTTTTGTGCTTCAGCAACCGTATTGGCAATGTTGTCGTTGCGGCTTCTTCCCCGTGCGTACGGGATGGTACAAAACGAACAATAATAATCGCAGCCGTCTTGTACTTTCAGGAAGCTTCGAGTACGGTCGCCCCAGGAAAATGCTTTGTGGTAACTTTTTATATCCGCTAATCGCGTGGTTTTTATTTCGGTGCTTTGTTTCTTGCTCAGGTCGCCAAGGTAGGCCGGAATGGTGAATTTTTCCTGGGTCCCCAAAACCATATCTACGCCTTCAATATGACCCACCTCATCGGGTTTTAATTGCGAATAGCAGCCCACAACAATTACCATGGCATCGGGATTTTGTTTGGCTGCTTTACGAATGATATTTCGGCTGGCTTTATCTCCCTGATTGGTAACCGAACAGGTGTTTATCACATATACATCGGCTTTTTCTTCGAAGTCAACCCGTTCAAAACCAACTTCTTTAAAAGAGCCGGCAATGGTCGATGTTTCCGAGAAATTGAGTTTACATCCCAGCGTATAAAAAGCAGCTTTCTTCCCCTTGTAATCCATTTTCTAATCTTGAATCTTTCTAAATAGGCTGCAAAGGTAGAAAAAAGCTGCTTAATGCAAATAGTTATCTTAAAGTAGGTTACTGGCCAGTTCTGCCAAATAACTTCTTTCGCCTTTTACAAGGTTAATGTGTGCAAAAAGATCCTGGTTACGCATTCGATCGGTCATATACGCCAATCCATTGGATTTCATATCTAAATATGGAGAGTCAATCTGCCAGAGGTCGCCGGTAAAAATCATTTTTGTGCCTTCACCTGCACGGGTGATAATGGTCTTTATTTCGTGAGGCGTAAGGTTTTGTGCTTCGTCGATAATAAAGAAGGCATTGGATAAGCTTCGTCCCCGAATGTATGCTAGCGGAGTAATATTTAAACGTTCCTCTTTTACCATTTCTTCAATGAGCTGGTATTCGTTACTGCGCGGATTAAATGTATGCTTAATAACGGCCAGGTTGTCAAAAAGGGGCTGCATATACGGATTTATCTTTTCGGATGCATCACCGGGTAAATATCCAAGGTCGCGGTTGCTTAACGCAACAATGGGCCGTGCCAATAAAACTTGCTCGTATTGCCGGTTTTGTTCAATGGCAGCAGCTAAGGCCAGCAAGGTTTTACCGGTTCCCGCTTTTCCGGTTAGGGCCATTAACCTTACTTCGGGATCCATCAGCATGTTCAAACTAAAAGTTTGTTCGGCATTACGTGGTTTAATTCCGTAGGCCGATTTTTTTTCAACCCGGTAAACACGTTCCGATTTTGCGTCGTAGCGTGCCAGGGCACTGGATGAATTCCCTCTGAAGATAAAACACTCGTTGGCTTCCGGGTTAAAATCTTTAACATCTGTTGGTGCAAACGAACCCTGGTTGTATAACACGTCGATCAGAGTGTCGTCGAAGTTGTCGAAGGTAGTTACGGTTTTGTCCAGTACATTTTGGTCGGTAACCTGGTCCGTTTTATAGTCTTCTGCCTGAATACCCAGCGATTTGGCCTTCATGCGCAGGTTAATATCCTTACTAATAAGAATTGTCTTTCTTTTGGGATAAGTTTTTACGGTATATTCTGCAATTGCAAGTATCCGGTGATCAGGAATGTCTTCGCGGAATGAAGTCTTTAACTCATTAGAAAAAGGCTTTCCGGTTTCTATGCGCAGTTTTCCTTTGCCTACACCCAGCGATTTGCCACCATTAAAAATGTCATCGCCTACAATGTCATCCAAAACACGCGTAAACTCGCGTGCCTGAAAGTTGATCAGATCGTTTCCCCGTTTAAATTTGTCCAGCTCCTCGAGGACTGTAATTGGAAGGATAATGTCGTTATCCTGGAACTGGTAAATGCATGTGTGGTCGTGTAAAATTACGTTCGTGTCCAAAACGAAAATCTTACTCTTTTTAGTTTTACTTAGCATACCTAATTGATTTGTTCTAAATGTAGATAAATTGAAAATAATTTATTCGGGGCTGGGTAAAATTTAATAAACTTGCAACGGTTAATAAATGTTGAGTAAGTGAATTATAAAGAGACTTTAAACTATTTATACACGCAGCTACCCATGTTTCAGCGAAGTGGTCCGGCAGCATATAAAAACAATTTGGATAATACCCTGGAACTGGATGCTTACTATGGAAAACCACACCGGAATTTTAAAACAATTCATGTGGCGGGTACCAATGGTAAGGGATCTGTTGCACACATGTTGGCATCGGTATTGCAATCGGCAGGTTTTAAAACCGGCTTATACACTTCTCCTCACTTAAAAGATTTCAGAGAACGAATCAGAATCAGCGGGGAAATGATTCCTGAAATTGAAGTGGTTAATTGGGTGGAATCTTATCGAACTAACAATGAATTGTGGAAAATTGAGCCTTCATTCTTTGAACTCACTGTAGCCATGGCATTTGATTATTTTTATCGCCAGGAAGTTGACATTGCTGTTATTGAAGTTGGGCTTGGTGGCCGACTCGATTCAACCAATATAATTACTCCGGAAATAAGTGTTATTACCAATATTGGATTGGATCATACCAATCTGCTTGGCGAAACACTGGAAGAAATTGCCAAAGAAAAAGCAGGGATCATAAAAACGAATGTTCCGGTGGTAATTGGAACTACCCAGCATGAAACGGAAACCGTGTTCAGGGAAGCTGCAGACAAACGGAAGGCTGAAATTTATTTTGCGCAAAACGAATTTGAAGTTGTGTATTCGATGCTGGGAATGGATAATAAACAGAAACTTCGTGTTGAGAAAAATGGTCAGCCGGTTTTCCCGGATTTGAAACTGGATTTACTGGGTGCTTATCAGCATAAAAATATTCCGGCGGTTTTAAAAACAGTAGATCTTTTAAATAAAAAGGGCATACATATTTCAGAACAACAGCTGCTTGAGGGATTGGCAAGTGTTACCTGGAAAAGCGGACTGCTGGGACGTTGGCAGGTACTCGGGAACAATCCCCTGGTGGTGTGCGATACAGGCCACAATGAAGATGGGATTCGTGCTGTTGTTGAGCAGATAAACACTACGGCGTATAAAAACCTGCATGTTGTTTTTGGTACTGTGGGCGATAAAAATCCTGACCATGTTCTGGCGCTCTTGCCTAAGAATGCAAGCTATTATTTTGTGAAAGCCGATATTGCCAGGGCAATTGAAGCCGGTGAGTTAGCGGGCAGGGCAAAACGATTTGCCCTGAAGGGGAGTGTTTATGCTTCTGTAAAAGAGGGGGTGAGGGTAGCCATGAGCAAGGCTGGTAAAGAAGATTTTATTTTTATTGGTGGAAGTACTTTTGTGGTTGCCGAAATTTTATAGCTTATTTTTTATGATATTTTTTGCAGAACTGAAAATAGGTTTTATATTTGCAGCGCCTTTTGAGAAAGGGGCGCGTTCAGAAACAAGAATATTATATTTTGATTACTGAAAGGTAATCAAAACCGGGGGGTTAGCTCAGTTGGTTTAGAGCACTTGGTTTACACCCAAGGGGTCACTGGTTCGAATCCAGTACTCCCCACTCTTAAAGGTCGATACATATCGGCCTTTTTTAGTTTTATTTCCTGATTAATTTCACGCAGAGCTTTCATGGATCACCCGTAAAAACGGATAGCTATTTTTAACGATCACACTTTGTGAAACAGTGTCCGGCAAACTCTCAAAGTCATTCTATTTAGATTGAATATAAATTATCTGATTGCCATAATGTGGCAGCCATGTAACTTATCTTTGCCATAGAACAACCAAACACTTGACATGAACTCTTTTGGTAAAAAGTTACGAATTCATGATTCCTTGAAAATAATTCCAATAGAATTTCCGTTCTTTTTTGGTTTAATTATCACTTGGCTATTCTATTACGTACCTCTGTACCAAAGTGGATTCATGTATTGGAATGACATTGACCTCGTTACGAGTATTTGTTCAAACGGAACAATGTCTCTTAACCAAAATATTGAACTATTTTTTTCTTCTATCAGTGTAGTTTTATGCAAACTTGACATCATACAACCAGAGGCTTATCATTATCTGAGTACATTTTTACACATTGCCACTACGGTTTGCGTGTTCTATTTTCTAAAAAATATATTTTCATTTTTTAATGAAAAAAAATCATCAAAGATGATTGCTCTTTTTTGTTCAATTTTTTTTTGCTTTCATCCGATAAATGCTGACACAATATATTGGTTTTATTCTATAAAAGAGATAGCATTCACAATGTTCTGCTTTGCATCGTTGACATGTTATTCAGTCTATCTTAAAAATCCAAATCTGGTAAAGTATTATGTTTTATCTGTTTTATTAATAATTCTTGCCTGTTTATCAAGCAGGTACTGTTATCAAGTTGCCTTTTTCTTCTTCATTCTCTCTTTCATTTTCCCTTCCCCCAAAAGAATAAAAACAAAAATCTTTTTTATCACACCATTTCTGTTAATTGCTGTTGTATCGTTTGCTACGTATTATAAAAATGGATATTATCAGTATTCCGGTATCAC
>JBFEWU010000024.1:0-23744 GCA_041546215.1 Draconibacterium sp.
AGCTGATTTACGGGCCAATTGCTTCACTTTTTTGTTCAGCTTGAAACCGTAGTTACGTGGACGTGGGCCGAATACCGTACCACCACCACGGAATAAAGGAGACTTAATGCTACCTGCACGAGCTGTACCTGTACCTTTTTGTCTTTTTATTTTCCTGGTGCTTCCTGTAATTTCAGCACGTTCCTTTGTTTTGCTTGTCCCCTGGCGCTGATTTGCCAAATATTGCTTTACATCTAAATAAATGGCATGATCGCTAGGCTCAATTCCGAAAATCTGGTCGTTTAGTGTGACTTTTTTTCCGGTTTCTTTTCCTTCTATATTCAGTACACTTAGTTCCATTGTTTTCTAATAATTAAGTATGAACCTTTGGCTCCGGGAACAGAACCCTTAACCACAATTAAATTCTTTTCAGGAATAATTTTCATTACTTCCAGGTTTTCAATGGTAACGGTTTTGCCACCATCTCTACCTGCCATGCGCATTCCTTTAAAAACACGTGATGGCCATGATGAAGCACCGATAGAACCAGGAGCACGCAACCTGTTGTGCTGCCCGTGTGTTGCATCGTTTACACCACGGAAATTGTGTCTTTTTACTACGCCCTGGAATCCTTTACCCTTTGAAACGCCAACAATGTCAACATAATCTTTTTCATGGAAAATGTTAACATCAACTTCTTGTCCCAATTCAAATTCTTCCTGGTAGGTGTTGTGAAACTCTACGACTCTGCGTTTTGGCGTTGTACCCGCTTTTTTAAAGTGGCCAAACTCAGCTTTCGTGGCGTGCTTTTCTTTTTTCTCGCCATAAGCTAACTGTAACGCTTCATAGCCGTCGGTTTCTGCTGTCTTCACTTGTGTAACCACACAAGGTCCGGCTTCAATCACAGTGCATGGGACATTTTTCCCCTCAACACTGAATACGGATGTCATTCCGATTTTTTTTCCAATAATACCAGCCATTTTTCGACTACTTTTAAATTATCAAACTTTAATTTCTACTTCAACGCCACTTGGAAGCTCCAGCTTCATTAGTGCGTCAATTGTTTTTGCGGTTGAGCTGTAAATGTCAATCAAACGTTTGTATGAAGACAACTGAAATTGTTCCCTCGATTTTTTATTTACGAAGGTTGAACGC
The DNA here is from genome assembly GCA_041546215.1 of Draconibacterium sp. Classification (GTDB taxonomy): domain Bacteria; phylum Bacteroidota; class Bacteroidia; order Bacteroidales; family Prolixibacteraceae; genus Draconibacterium. Next base: position 1,135 of record JBFEWU010000024.1, read on the forward strand.
AAAACTGTGAAAACTCTGCGGTGAGTAGGCAGTGGAATAGGACCACTAACTACAGCACCCGTAGTTTTTACGGTTTTAACGATTTTCTCAGCCGACTTGTCCACCAAGTTGTGATCGTACGATTTAAGCTTAATCCTGATCTTTTGACTCATAAGAGAAAATTGTTATAATTATTATAATAAATCTTTTCTTCCCTGAACATCTTCCAGCACTTTCTCTGCAAGTCCTTTCGGTACTTCCTGGTAGTGGCTAAACTCCATTGAAGAAGTCGCTCTACCCGAAGAAAGTGTACGCAATACGGTAACGTATCCGAACTGTTCGGCAAGTGGTACTCTGGCAGTAATTACTTTGGCACCACCTTTATCCTCCATTCCGGCAACTTCACCACGACGGCGGTTTAGGTCACCAATAATATCACCCATATATTCCTCCGGAGTGACAATCTCCACTTTCATAATAGGCTCCAGTAATTTTGGTCCGGCTTTCGATGCTCCGTTACGGAATGCTTGTTTAGCACAGATTTCGAATGCCAACTGGTCTGAATCCACAGGGTGGAAAGAACCATCAAGCAGTGTTACTTTTAAGCTGTCAACAGCAAATCCGGCAAGAGGTCCGTTTCTTAATGCTTCCTGGAAACCTTTTTGTACCGATGGAATGTATTCTTTTGGAATACGTCCACCTTTTACTTCGTCGATAAACTCCAAACCTTGTTTTCCGTCTTCAGCGGGCTCCATTTTCAGAATAATATCGGCGAATTTACCACGACCACCTGTTTGTTTCTTGAATACCTCGCGGAACTCAAGAGACCTGCTGATTGCCTCTTTATAGGCAACCTGGGGTGCACCTTGATTACATTCTACCTTAAACTCGCGACGTAAACGATCAACCAAAATTTCAAGGTGAAGCTCTCCCATTCCACGAATCACGGTCTGTCCTGATTCTTCATCGGTATGCACCTGGAATGTTGGATCTTCTTCAGCCAATTTTCCCAAACCATTTCCCAGCTTGTCGATATCTTTTTGAGACTTGGGCTCAATGGCCACACCAATAACCGGTTCAGGGAAATCCATGCTTTCCAGTACGATCGGATTTTTAATGTCGCAAAGTGTATCGCCCGTACGAATATTTTTAAATCCAACGGCTGCACAAATATCACCTGCCTCAATAAGGTCTTTCGGATTTTGCTTGTTGGAGTGCATCTGGTACAAACGCGAAATACGCTCCTTTTTGCCAGTACGTGTGTTCAGAATGGTTGAACCCGATTCGATTTTACCGGAGTAAACACGCATAAAAGCCAAACGGCCCACAAATGGATCAGTGGCAATTTTAAAGGCTAAAGCCGCAAATGGTTCATCCACATCCGGATTACGAGTTACCTCTTTTTTAATGACAGGATTCTCTCCTACGATCTCGCCGTTATCCAGCGGAGAAGGCAAGAACTCACAAACCGCATCCAGCAAACGCTGAACACCTTTATTTTTGAATGCCGAACCACACATCATCGGAATAATAACTCCTTCCAAAGTTGCTTTACGGATTACAGCTAACATTTCTTCTTTTGTAATTGAATCCGGATCTTCGAAGTAACGCTCTAAAATTGCGTCATCAATTTCAGCTACCGACTCAACCAGTTTTTCTTTCCATTCTTCAGCTTGCCCCACCAATTCAGCAGGAATTTCTTCCAGGCTGTATTTAGTACCCATGTCAGCATCATCATACCACCGAACTGCTTTCATTTCCACAAGGTCGATAACACCTTCGAATTTTTCTTCAGCTCCAATGGGAATTTGCATGGGAACCGGGTTAGCACCTAACTTTTCCTTAATTTCGTTGTAAACGTTAAAGAAGTCGGCACCCTGACGGTCCATTTTGTTTACGAATGCGATACGAGGTACGCCGTATTTTTCAGCCTGACGCCATACGGTTTCCGACTGTGCCTCAACACCACCTACTGCACAAAAAAGGGCAACAGTACCATCGAGGATACGCAAAGAACGCTCAACTTCAACCGTGAAGTCAACGTGTCCGGGAGTATCAATGATGTTAATCTTGTATTCCTTATCCTTATGATTCCAGAATGTAGTAGTTGCAGCCGAAGTAATGGTAATACCTCTTTCCTGCTCCTGCTCCATCCAGTCCATGGTCGCAGCACCATCGTGTACTTCACCAATACGATGCGTCATTCCTGTGTAAAACAGGATACGTTCTGATACGGTGGTTTTTCCGGCGTCGATATGCGCCATAATACCGATGTTCCTTGTATATTTCAGATCTTGTTTAGCCATTTTTAAACCAATTTTCTAATTACCAATTTCTACCTAAACTATATATTATACTCTCTAAACTATAATCTGAAGTGTGCAAAGGCACGGTTTGCTTCGGCCATTCGGTGGGTATCTTCTTTTTTCTTGTAAGCACCACCTTCTTCGTTGAATGCAGCAACAATTTCTGCAGACAATTTATCGGCCATTGATTTACCAGAACGTTTTCTGGCAAACAAAATCATATTTTTAATACTAATTGATTGTTTTCTTTCAGTACGAACTTCCATAGGAACCTGAAAAGTAGCTCCACCAACACGGCGGCTTTTTACCTCAACAGCATGAGTGATATTCTCCAGTGCTTTTTTCCAGACATCAAGTGGAGACAATTCAGTGTCTTTCACTCTTTTTTCTACCATCTCAATGGCCTCGTAAAATACGGTGTAGGCCGTTGATTTTTTACCATCTACCATGAGGTCGTTCACGAACCGGGTCACCAATGTGTCGTTAAACTTTGGATCCGGCAATAAAATCCTCTTCTTTGGTTTCGATTTTCTCATTTTAAAACTTTTTAGTGTTATCTAAATCGGCTGCCCTAAGGCGGTCTTCAATTCTCCTCCGGAAGACATTTTAAGAGGATCCTTTACTCAACCAAACCACTGCAAATAACAACGTGTTAATTACTTTTTTTTTTCTAATTCTTATTTTTTCGGTCTTTTAGCACCATACTTCGAACGACGTTGCAAACGTCCTTCAACACCTGCGGTATCCAGCGCACCACGAATCAAGTGGTAACGAACACCCGGAAGGTCTTTTACCCTGCCACCACGAACAAGTACAATCGAGTGCTCTTGCAAGTTGTGTCCTTCTCCAGGAATGTAGGCATTCACCTCTTTACCATTTGTTAACCTTACCCTTGCTACTTTACGCATAGCCGAGTTTGGCTTCTTAGGTGTAGTGGTATAAACACGAACACATACTCCACGACGCTGTGGGCATGAATCTAAAGCGGGAGACTTACTTTTCTCCACTTTACGTTGTCTTCCTTTTCTAACTAACTGTGAAATAGTTGGCATAACTACCTGTTTTTTATATAGTTAATAATCATTTCTCAAAATGGACTGCAAAAGTATGCAAAAATCCTTAATAATCAATCGTTTCGGGAGGAAAAAGCATACTTTCCCCTTAAAACGGCTCGCAAAAGTACAAATTTTAATTAATCGGCAATGCATTTAAAGCTTTTTTTTGAAAAAATTAAGATTGAAAGGAACTGAGGGTGACAAGTTTAGAGCAAAGTTATCAGAGACAAAAGCTTAGTGCTTAACCAGACAATAATGGATTTATAATTATGAGCGCCTGGGCGAGATTCTCCCTCGTGGTTAAAAAGCGAAGGAAGCCGAAAGAAATTCAGCGCCTGGTGTGAAAAAACTCAAACCAGGCAGGCGGGCGTCAGCAGACAGAAGGATCTATCTTACTCTTTCTTTCCATAGTGCTTTTAGGGGATTAAAGAAACGTTGAATTAATCGTAAATCTTCGGTGATAATTTCGGCCTGACCCATTAATTGATTTTGCACTTGCAGATTGTTGTTGTAGTTGGTAACCAGTCCGGCAGGGAACTCGACCTCAACCATATAAAAATTATCTTCCGGAACCAGGGAAACACTTTTTACTTTCCCCCGTACCATGCCAAATTCCATGTAAGGATAATTATCAAACTTTACATTTACATCAAAGTCCGGCTTTACTTTACCCGATCCGCGCACCGGCAATTCTACCTTTCCAATTACTTCACCCACATTATCGGGAACGACGGTAAAAGCTCTGTCGCCTTCATTGATATTTTGATTTTCGGCATAAAAAGTATTAAACGAAATGGTTCCTTCGATGGGTGAACGCAGCAAAAAAGTCAATTCCCAATTTTTTACTTCACTTTTTAAAATATTGAAGGCCTCTAAAACAGCCGATTCATACTGAATTTTAAAATCATGAAATTCCTTATCGTTCTCAATCAGAAGATTTTCCACGTCACCAATGTCAATCTGCTTTTGAGCCAGATCGGAACGCAAACCATCCAATTCCGATTTTTTGGAAAGCATATCGGTTTCCGCTTTTTCCAGGTCTGTGCTCGACACCACCTCTCCGGCCAATAATCTTTTCTGGCGTTCATAGTTACGTTGCTTAATCTTAAATTCTTTATCCACAGCCACTTTTTGCTCCCATAACCGGTCATATAGTATGCGCGCATTTTTGCGCTGTTCTTTGTACGATTCCTCTTTTAGTTGATAATAGTTACGCTTCTTAAATTCCTTTAATTCTTCCGACCTGGTTAAAAAATTGGAATAGTACTCCTGTAACGATCCCAATTGTAAATGTTTTCCAAATCTTTCCGCACCTGAAAAGTTTAAGGTGTCGAATGCCGGCTGCGCTTCTTCTATCAATCGCTCCAACGTAAGCACATCGCTGTAATTCGCTGAATTTTCGATAAGTGCTATAATTTGTTTTGGCTGTACCTTATCTTTGTCTTTTACAAACAGCTCATCAATCTTACCGGTTGCCCGCGCCACTAATATTGCCGGTGGATTTTCGGTGGTTACCACAATATTCGAACGCAAAATATCGGGATAGCTAAACACAAAGCTGAAAACAACAATCATTGCAAAAATGGCAGCAAACATGTAAATGCCGTAGCGCACCATTCCCGGTGGCACCCCCCCGAGAATTTCCTGCACTTCACCGCTTCTTATCTCTATTTTCTTTTCTTGTGTCAAATTGTTAAATTGTTAAATTGTCAATCCCCCAACTCCAACTGGTTTCTCACCAGCTCGAAATATTTGCCTTTCCTGGCAATCAATTCTTCATGATTTCCGTGTTCCACAATTTCGCCAGCTTCCAGAACAATAATCTGATCTGCATTTTTCACGGTACTCAATCGATGGGCAACCACCACAACTGTTTTCCCCACCGAGAACTTTTCCATGTTCTCCATAATTAGTCTTTCATTGTTGGCATCCAAGGCATTAGTTGCCTCATCAAAAAACAAATATTCCGGCGACTTATAAATGGCACGGGCAATTAATATGCGTTGTTTTTGCCCCTGGCTTAATCCAACACCTTCCTGCCCAATTTTAGTATTATAGCTTAAAGGAAGTGCTTCAATGTAGTCCTGGATATTTGCCATTTTAACTGCATTCAATAATCGTTCTTCATCGGTGCGTTCATCGCTTACCGCAATATTTTTGGCAATACTGTCGGAAAAGATAAAACCATCCTGCATCACAACCCCGCAGTTTTCACGCCATAACCGGGGGGAGAAATTGGCCAGGCGTGTGCCACCTATTTTAATATCGCCTGATCCCGGAGGATAGAATCCCAGCATCAGTTTAATCAAAGTGGTTTTCCCGCTTCCACTGGTTCCAACAATTGCCGTGGTTTTCTTTTCGGGAATATGAAGATTGATATCGTTTAATACTTTTGGCGAACGCGGTCCTTCGTATTGGAAAACAAGCTTTGATATGGAGATATCTTTTTTCTCGGGCAACATTTTCACATTGGCGGCATTTGCTTCGCTTTCATCTTTTTTATCATGAATCTCAGCCAAACGTTCCAAACTAATTTTTGCATCCTGTGCATTGTGCATAAAACCAATCAACTGACGCAATGGAGAATTCAGCTGTCCGATTATATATTGTATGGCCAGCATCATACCCAGGGTAAGATCTCCATGTACCACTGCAGTAGCTGAGATAACGATAATAAGTATGTTTTTGGTTTCATTAATGAAAACCGAACCGGCATCCTGATACTGTTGTAAAGAAAGGCTTTTCACGCTCACCTTAAACAAACCTGCCTGGACACGTTCCCACTCCCATCGTTTTTCCTTTTCGTAATTATTCAGTTTAATCTCCTGCATGCCGTTAATGATCTGAATCAGCTTACTCTGGTTTTCCGAAAGTTTGGTGAATCGTTTAAAATCCAGTTCACGGCGACGCTTCATAAATATGTAAATCCAGGCAAAATACAATATCGATCCAATAATAAAAATAAAGAAGATCTTCCAGCTGTAAATGGCCAGTACAATGGCAAAAATCATTAAGCTAAATACCGAGAACAAAACACCAATTGACTGGGCGGTAAGGAAACGTTCAATGCGGTCATGATCTTCAATGCGTTGCAATATATCCCCGATCATTTTCGAATCGAAAAATCCCAGTGGCAGCTTCATCAGCTTAATCAGGAAATCGGAGATAATTGAAATATTAATTCGCGTACTGATGTGCAGCAAAATCCATGCACGAATAAACTCAACCGACATCCGGCTGATAAATAAAACCAGCTGTGCCAACAACACCAGGTAAATAAAACCTATGTCCTGGTTATTGATACCTATGTCAACCACACTTTGGGTTAAAAATGGAAGAACCAGCTGGATTATACTCCCCAAAAAGAAACCAAGCATAAGCTGGATTACCAGCTTCCTATAGGGCTTCAGGTAGTTAAATACAAACTGAAATCCCGTACGCCTAACTTTTTCATCGTCTTCCTGGTAAAACTCAGGCCTGGGCTGAAGCAGCAAACAAATACCCTTTTCGTCTCCATCGGCAAGGGTAGAGTGCCAGTGCTCACAAAATTCCTTCTCGGTATATTCCAATCGCCCGAAAGCAGGATCAGCGACAAAAACCTTCCCTTTCTTAAATTTATATACCACCACAAAATGCTCCTGCCCCCAGTGCACAATGCAGGGTAGCGGGGCCTCTTTCTTCAGCTGCCCGAAAGTAATTTTCACGCCAATGGAGTGCATGCCTATGGACTCGGCCGCATCGCTTATTCCCAACAAGGACACACCTTCACGCGTGATGTACGATTTTTCACGAAGCGATTCGGTGGTAAAATGTTTCCCGTAAAATCTGGCCACCATGCGCAAGCAGGTGGGACCGCAATCCATTGCATCAAACTGTTGATAAAACGGGAACTTTGCCATAATCAGATTTTGAAATGGAAAGATAGAGAAATTTTTACCTGCAAAACAAGGTTTGCCCTTCGACTTATGAACGATGGAATGAGGAAAACTCACGCATTAAATACAATACGCTAAAAAGTGCAGGCAAAATCTGAACAACAATTAACCCGTTAGCAAAAGGCTGTTGTGAAGGCATTTTCGAAGCATTTCACTTCTTTGATCAGACTATACCTAAGGCCCGGCTCTACAAGCTTAATTAAAGGGACTGCAAAACGTGTTAAGCATATAAATGTGCCCGGGTTGAATTTATAATTAAAATTACATTTTCGTGTTTTATACCTTGTTAACAAAAGTCAGTACAAAGATATGGAAGCAGCGTGAAATATTATTGCAATGAATAATCTGTAACATGTTTTACAGCACCATGAAACTTCTGACTTCGGGATCCGGTATTAAGTAATGTTTCTTGATCCTTGATTCAGTCAAATAAACAACGGTTTAATCCTAACAAAATGGCACTGATCCTTCACTGATAGCCTTTATTCGAACGGGGAATATAACCCACGAGATCCCTCTCCGTGAGCCGACGGATCGGGATCAGTTCGGCTAAATGATTTTGAAAAACAAAATCATAGTCTCACTGATTTAATTATTCTTTCCTGAAAAATATCAAAGCCGGTGTTTTTACCAGGCCTTGTTGGTTTACCTGAATCATTTCATCCAGTGTCCCTGAAAACACAGCTGCATCGTAGAAGCCGGTACGTGAAGCAATGGTGGTATAAATGCTTTCGCGCCGGATAGAATCAAGGGCCCCGGCAATATCTTCCAACACCCTGGTACCCATGTAAATTACAGCCGTACCCCGGTTTTCGATAATGCCCAACAATTGATTCACACTTAGCAGTTTCCCCTTTACATCGCGCCCCGAAAGTAAATGCAGTGAATTACTTCCCCTCCGGTCAGTTAAGGGGATTCCAAACTCCGAGGCAGCCGCGTTAAACGCCGAAACCCCGGGTATCACTTCATAGGGGATTTTATTTTCTTTTAAAAAAGAGGTCTCTTCTGCCCCACGACTAAAGATCATAGGATCACCTGATTTCACACGCACCACGGTATGTCCCATCCGCGCATATTTCAACATTTTCTGATGGATCGATATCTGTCGCTTTTCCACATCGATCCCATCTCCGGCACGTTTCCCAACAGCGATGTGTTCCGCCCCTTTGGGAAAGATCCGACGAACCTCTCTTGAAATCAGGGCATCATATAAAACAATGCTGGCCTGCTGTATACTGTTGTGTGCCCTAATTGTCAAAAGATCTGCCGGTCCCGGCCCGGCTCCAACAATATACACCTTGCCCCGAATTTCACTTGTATTTAAATCCTGTAAGCCCATTCTTCCACTTCTCTTAAATAATCCATTGGACTGTTGTATACGAACTTATAATCGAGCGCTTTAACGAGTTTCTCGCTGTTGACAAGCTTAAAATCCTCATGTTTCCGGCTAAAGTGTGGAACCGGCAGGGCACTGATCCTTGCCGCTTTTGTATAGAATCCTCTTTTGCTGGGATGTTCAGGACATACGGCATTAAAGGTTTCTCCAAACAGGTTCTTATCAAGTATCGCACTTATAATCTGCACACAATCGTCACGATGGATCAGGTTCACAGGCGATTCTCCTGCAACTTCTTTATTGCCCTGCAAAAAGCGGGCTGGATTACGGTCGTAACCGATCAATCCGCCAAAACGAATGATTGTGGTTTCAAAAGCAGTATTGCCACTTAAAATTTTTTCGGCTGTCAACAGGGCGCGTCCACCAGCCTTTTCCGGATTCCCTTCCTCTCCTTCACGAACCTCAACGTTTTTTGATTCATAAACCGAAGTGGATGAAAGAAAGAGTACTTTTTTGATCCCAAGCTCTGCCACCTTGTCTGCCACCTGTTTAATTTTTTGAGGATACAATTCCTCTACGCGATCGGTACGGGCAGGAGGAATAGAGACCAGTAACACATCGGTATTAAAAAAACTATTGTAATCAATTTCAACAGACTCTGGTTTTACTTTAAGGTAGAAAGTACTTATCCCGGTCATTTCAAGGTTGTTGTAACTTTGGGTCGAACTTGTAGATCCTTTTACGTTCCACCCTTTCCTAAGCAATGATTTACCCAGCGCTGTGCCAAGCCATCCGCATCCTAATATTGAGATTGTTTTCTTCACTTGAATATATTTTAGTTTAAACGTTCATTTTCTGCACTTAGCAACACAAAGAAACTCATCCCCATTGCTCACCGCCACGGCGCAAAGTCACTGAGATTTTTCCATGTACACTGCAACTCTGCACTTGATTATTATAAAATGAGCCCGGGCTTAATGTTTAAAATCCTTCCCCTCTTTTACTTCCTCTACATATTTGTTTCTGATTACAAAGTCTCCAAAACGCTCACCATTTTTTCTGTTTTTGGCAAAATCCTGAAGAAGCAGTTGTAATTCCTTCAGAATTTCTTCTTCAGAGATGGTTTGCTTGTAGAGCGTATTTAAACGCGTCCCCTCAAAACTTCCTCCCAGGTATAAATTATAATAGCCCGGCGACTTACCGATTAATCCTATTTCAGCCAGATAGGGGCGACCACATCCATTGGGGCAACCGGTCATTCGAATTACAATTTCCTCCTTCGAAAGCTCCAACTCATTTAGAATTGTATCGATTTTGGAAATGAGATCGGGCAAATACCTTTCGGCCTCGGCAAAAGCAAGCGGACAGGTTGGTAGCGCTACACAGGCGATTGAATTTTTACGTAAGCCCGAAATCTCATCTGGGGCTACTCCATATTTTTTCAAAATTGCGTCGACCTTCTTTTTAACCGGTACTGTAACACCAGCTATAATCAGGTTTTGATTACCGGTAAGGATAATATTGCCATCAATAACCTTTGCAATTTCTCGCAAAGCCGTTTTAAGCTGCTGCTTCCCTTCGTCTTTTACACGCCCGCCCTCAACAAAATAAGTCAGATGCCATTTACCGTCGGCACCTTTTTTCCAGCCATAATCATCGCCGTTTCGCTCGAGTTTATATGGCTTCTCTTGCTCTAGTTTATACCCCAGGTACGTTTCAAGCTCTTCTTTAAACACGTCAAGTCCCATTCTGTCGATGGTATATTTTAAGCGTGCTTGTTTTCGGTCTTTCCGGTTACCCCTATCGCGTTGAACCAGCACAACTTTCTCGGCTATTTCCACAACCTGGCCAGGTGCACAAAAACCAATTACAGAACCCAAACGCGGGTATGTTTCGGGCATGGCAAAGGTGGAGCCCAGACCGCCTCCGACAGCGACATTGTAGCCCATTATTTTACCACCATCAATTATGGCAATAAAGCCCAGGTCCTGCGAAAAAACATCGCAATCGTTATGGGGCGGGATAACGATTCCAATTTTAAACTTACGTGGCAGGTAACGGTCGCCGTAAAGTGGTTCAACATCTGTTTTACTATCTGCAATCAGTTTTTTATCCAGCCATATTTCGTGATAGGCAGTCGTACCGGGCAAAAGGTGTTCACTAATTTTGTGCGCCAAAGCATTTACTTCGGCATGAAAAGGCGATTCGGAAGGATTTGCATGGCACATTACATTCCGGTTTACATCGCCACAGGCTGCAATGGTATCCATCAAACTCTCGTTCATTTCTCGGATGGTGTTTTTCAGGTTCTTTTTCAGAACGCCATGCAACTGAAAAGTTTGCCTTGTTGTCAGTTTCAGGGTATGGTTGGCGTACTTTTCCGAAAGAGCATCCATTTTCAACCATTGCTCCGGGGTAAACTTACCTCCTGGCATACGTAAACGAATAAGGAAAGAGAAAGCAGGTTCCAGCTTTTGTCTTTTACGCTCCTTATCCACATCACGGTCCCATTGCTGGTAAATTCCATGAAACTTGGATATCTGTGTATCGCCATCCGAAATTGCCCCCGTTATGGGATCCGCAAGGCTTTGCACCAAATCGCCGCGTAAGAAATGGCTTTCATACTTTAATTTTTCCACTTCTGAAAGCTCCTGCCAGTTTATTGAATCGGTCATAATCTTGTAGTTATAAGGTTGACAGGGTGTATTACGCAGTTGAGTAGACTACACACCCTTTATCTAATATACATCGGTTTGGAAACGTTTTTCACGCTTCAGGTTTTTTACATACTTTTTCGCTTGTTCTTTGTCAATACCCCCTTGCGCCTGGATAATTTCCAGCAAAGTTTTATTTACATCTTTGGCCATGTATTTCATATCTCCGCAGAGATAAAAATGTGCCCCGCTTTCAATCCATTTATAGATCTCCTCCTGGTTTTCCTTCAGCTTATGCTGAACATAAACTTTCTCTTCCTGGTCGCGTGAGAAGGCTACATCCATCTTGCTCAGGTATTCCTTCTTTAGTAGCTTTTGCCATTCTGTTTGATAGAGAAAATCTGAACTGAATCGGCGGTCGCCAAAAAACAACCACGATTTGCCCTTAATATCCAAACTCTCCCGGTGTTGCATAAAAGAACGATATGGTGCAATTCCGGTACCGGCACCTACCATAATTATCGGTGAACCATTTGGTGGTAATCTGAACAATGGATTTCTTTCCACGTAAACCGGTATCTGTTCTTCAATCTCCACGATGTCGGCCAGGTGTGATGAAGCTGCTCCAACGCGTTGGCGGCCCTTATGTTCGTAGCGCACCACTGAAACGGTTACATGTACTTCTTCGCCAACACTTTCCATGCTTGAAGAAATGGAGTACAAGCGAGGTGGAATTACCCGCAGAACTTCCACAAGCTTATTGGCATTCCAATCAAACGGGAAATCTTCAAGCAGATCCAGCACATCGTGCCCGTATAAATATTCGTCTGAAAGCTTATCATCGTTTATAATTTTCAACAAGTCTTTGTTCCCTGTTTTTTCCTGGTACTTCCGAAGTAAATCGAAAGTTAGCATGGTGATCTCAAGATGGTGCAGCAATGCTTCTTTAATTTCCATCTCCTCTTCATTCAAATCGACCTTCTGTTCCGGATCAAATCCGGTTTTCTCAAGAATTTGCTCCACCAGGGCCACAGGATTTTGGGTAAAAATGCCCAAAGAATCACCCGGTTCATATTCTAATCCTGAACCTTCAAGCGAAAGCTCAAGGTGATAAACCTCCTTATCCGATTCATTGCCTGTGATTTTTACTTTTTCCAGCACAGTTGCCATATACGGATTTGTCTTTGAGAATTCGCGAAATGAGTTGCTGTGGGATACTGGTGCAGAATCAGCCGCAGGAATAGCAGCAGTATCGGATGTGGATAAGCCGAGCAGAAAATTATTCATCCAAACATCAGCATTATGCTCATAATCCACATCACACATTACCAGACCAGTTACCGGATAAGCCTGCAAATCTTTTAATGCCTTATAAATGTCTTCGCCGGTTTTACAGAAATGTTTGTACGTTTTATCTCCAAGGGCCAATACCGAATAGTTGAGAGTATCTAATTTTGGTGCGCGTGTGCCCGTAATAAATTTATAAAAGTCGTCGGCCATATCGGGTGGCTCCCCCTCGCCATGAGTACTGACTATCACAGCAATGTTTTCCTCCTCTTTAATTTTTTTATAGTTGAAATCATACAAGCTTAAAACCTTTGCGTTAATTTGTTTATTCACCGCTTTTTCTGCCAGCTTTTCTGCCAAAATTTGTGAGTGCCCGGTTTCGGTACCATATAATATGGTGAGGTTTATGAAACTTCCAGACTGAGGGAGGGCTGTCACAGTATCTTTCTGAGGCACTTCAATTCCTCCTTCAACAGCCAGTCTCCCTTCAAGATATCCGCTGAGCCACAAAATCTGGTCTTTTGTCAATCCGGGCAACAGTTGATCTAACAGCGTTGTCTGTTGCACGGTAAATGGATTTGTTTTTAAACTCATTATCTACACTAATTAAATTCTATATTGTCTCTTATTAAATTTCTTATTCGTATTGACTCGTTTACGTTTTCGCCATTGGAACTCACTGCCACCGAAATGTTCCCCGCTTTGTAAATTGCCGGTGATACAAACTGACACAACTCCGGTTTGTCATGAATGTTCACCAAAACACCTGACTCTTTACAATCTTTTATTATTTGCAGATCGAGTTCGTGGTTATTCGTACAGGAATAAAGCATCAGGTAACCATGCAGGTGCTTTTTATGGTATTCCGTTTCATAGTAAATTGCACCACTTTCTTTTATCCTCTCACAAACTTTCCGGGCCAGTATTTCTACCTCTGCATTAAATCTTCGAAGGATTTGAAGTTTTTTACAGGCATCCTCTCCGCCGCCTACGATCAGTATTTTCCGACCGGCAATATTTAGGGATATGGGTAAAAAGTTCTTTTTCATAGCTGCAGATTTAGATTTCATATTCAATGGGTGTTTCTTTCACACGCCCAAAATTTATTTTGTTCCAGGCGCGCTCGTGCAAAAAGTAAAGCGCCATTTTCGTAAACAATTCGATTCCGCCAATGGTAACTGCAAAATTTATATCACCGATTACTATCCACGAGATAATTATGGTATCGATGGTTCCGACCGTTCGCCACGAGATGGTCTTCACCACACTCCTTCGCTTTTTTTCGATAACTCTTCCCTTATACACTTTCTCACTCATTGGCATGATCTTTAAAAACCAACACCCTCCCGGCAATTGATCGTCCTCTCCCTATATTTATTCGTTCAACCATTGACAAAAAAATAAGCCCTTCTGCTATTCGCAGAAGGGCTTATTTTTCATAACTGACTCTTAGGTAAATTACAATTCTTTATCCTTCTGCATAACACAAACAGTACAACACATACACATCATACATGTCATTTTATTCATACTATTTGCAGAAGAATTTCTCATTTCCTTATTTACATAAAACATGACATTTGTCACGCACTACAAATGTAAGCCATTATTTAAAACAAAAAAGATTTTACTAATTAATTTTTATCCGGTCTTAATTAATTAACATTAATCTTAACATTTGGAAGCAGGATCCAGTCTGCCCTGTAATCTTTTCAACATAAAAAATATTTATAATAAGTTCTTGCTACTTACTACTTATTTATAATCATTTCAGACAATAACAATTATTAACAGACTGGTCTAAAACACCTATTAACAGGGCGTTATAGAACAAGTACAATGGGGTGCAGATAATATAATAATCCCGGCTGATTTATGCCTCTTGATTGTTAACAAATTATTACTATTTTTGGTGTCCTTGCTTCAAAAAACGAAGAACTAAGGAAATAAACAAATCAATAAAACTGATACAATATGAAGGTTTATAAAACGGATGAAGTCCGGAACATTGCTCTAATTGGTAATGCCGGCAGTGGGAAAACCACCCTTGCAGAGGCTATGCTGTTCGAGGGTGGAATTATTAAACGTAAAGGTGAAGTTACTGCAAAGAATACAGTATCTGACTATAACCAGATAGAACAGGATTATGGCAATTCTGTTTTTTCTACTTTAATGCATACCGAATATAACGACAAGAAGATAAATATAATGGACACCCCGGGGATGGACGATCTCTGCGGTGGTGTTGTTTCATCGCTTAGTGTAACGGCTTTAGGATTACTAACGATTAATGCATCGAATGGTGTTGAAGCTGGTACCGAGGCTGCTGCCCGTCATGCTGACAAAGCAGGAACTCCGCTGGTTCTTGTTTTTAACCAGTTAGACCACGACAATTCGAATTTCGACAGTACGCTTGACCAATGCAAAAATGCCTTTGGCAATAAGGCTACAATTATACAGTATCCTGTTGATGCAGGTACGACCTTTTCTGCTATTATCGATGTACTAAAAATGAAAATGTACACCTACAAAGATGATAGTGGCAAACCTGAGATTTCTGACATTCCTGCTTCGGAAATGAACAAAGCAGAAGAACTTCACAATGAATTGGTGGAAAAAGCGGCAGAAAACGAAGAGGCTCTAATGGAACTTTACTTCGACAAAGGTTCATTAAGTGAAGACGAGATGCGTAAAGGCATTAAACTGGGAATGCTGGATCGTACACTTTTCCCGGTATTCTGTACTACTGCACGCAAAAGTATTGGCGTTGGTCGCTTAATGGAATTTATCACCAACATTGCACCTACTCCGGTTGAGAAAAAAATGGCTGCCATTGTTTCAGGTAAGGAAGTGAAAATGGACGCTGCTGAACAACCAAGTCTGTTTGTATTTAAGACAGCTGTAGAATCGCACGTTGGAGAGATTACTTATTTCAAAGTAATGTCGGGTGTTATTAAAGAAGGCATGGATCTTATCAACTCGAAAACCGGTAACAAAGAACGTCTTTCGGCAGTGTTTGTTCCCGATGGCAAAAGCCGCGAAAAAGTTGATGAATTACATGCCGGTGACCTGGGCTGTACGGTTAAATTAAAAGAAACCAAATACAACCAGACACTTTCGTCGAAAGAAGCAGGCACCGAGTTTGCACCCATTGAGTTCCCTACTCCACGCCATACAGTTGCGGCAAAAGCAGTTAACGATTCTGATGATGAAAAAGTAGGCGAAGTAATCAATAAAATTAAGTTTGAAGATCCAACATACGTGATTGAATATTCAAGAGAATTAAAACAAATGTTGGTCCATGGACAGGGTGAATATCATTTAAACATACTCAAATGGTATTTTGACAATATTCACAAAATTGATATTGAATACCTGACTCCAAAAATTCCATATCGCGAAACAATTACAAAAGCGGCTCAAGCCGATTATCGCCACAAAAAACAATCGGGAGGTTCCGGACAGTTTGGGGAAGTGCATATGATCATTGAACCCTATTCGGAAGGAGCTGAGCCAAAAACGATGTTTAAATTTGGGGATAAAGAACAAAAGGTTTCTGTTCGTGCCGTTGAAGAGCACAAACTTTCCTGGGGCGGGAAACTGATTTTCTGCAACTGCATAGTTGGTGGTTCCATCGACGCACGTTTTTTACCTGCAATTCTGAAAGGAATCATGGAAAAAATGGAGGAAGGCCCACTAACAGGATCCTATGCCCGGGATATTGTTGTATACATCTACGACGGTAAAATGCACCCGGTTGACTCAAACGAAATTTCTTTTAAACTTGCCGGTCGTAATGCATTTAGCATGGCCTTTAAAAATGCCGGTGCTAAAATTCTTGAGCCAATTTGCGACCTCGATGTCTGGACACCAGCCGACCGCATGGGTGATGTAATGAGCGACCTGCAAGGACGCCGTGCCATGATTATGGGTATGGGCTCAGAAAAAGGCATGGAGAAAATTACGGCCAAGGTACCGCAAAAAGAAATGAATAAGTACACTACATCACTGAGTTCGATCACAGGTGGACGTGGCGTATTTAGCATCTCTTTCGACCGTTACGAAAAAGTTCCTGCTGATGTACAGGATGAACTGCTTAAAGCTTACGAAGCAGAGCAGAAAGAGGAATAGACCATTTTCTAATCCATTTTACTATAAACTAAAATGAAGCCCTGGTCCGTCGAATGATGGATCGGGGTTTATTTTTTGCCCTCATCCGAACAGAAAAAATAGGAATCCGGAAATCAGGCAATTTTGAGCACTTACTTTTTATTCAATTCCAAACGTGTTTTATGCAATTCCATGTTCATTTTGGTATAACGATCCAGTGCATTCTTTTTATGTGTTTCAAATTCTTCTTTCAATTCGGCATACTCTTTTTTGGTGCGCACCGTAAGCGAATTGCTTCTTTTAAACAACATCAGAACAATTGCTGTTAAAACCAGGAGTCCAATAATAATTGAATATAAAATAAGCGCATAGGTTGTTTTTTCCACGTATACACCAAACACAGTGATTGCATTCTGGTGTTTGACACTTTCATCAAGTTTCGCCTGAAGATCTTCGGTTTGCCTTTTGTTTACATTCAGTTCTTTTTGCAGGGCTAATATTTGAGCTTGATTTTCTCCGATTTTTCCTTCCAGCCTGGCAATGGAATCATTCATTGCTCCGTAAAACTGGTCCAACTGCTCCGGTTTCATAAAATACGATCCATTCCAAAAATTCACATTCTTTTTGAAAATGCTAAACTGTTGTTCCAGGTTTGCTTCTTTCTTCCAGGCATTAATATCTTTTTTTTGTGCAAGGGAATTTAATCCAATAAAAACTACGAATAGTAAGAGTATAGTAAATTGTTTCATCTCATTAAAATTGCTTATTTCAGTTGTATTCGATGTATCTCGCAAAAATTTTAATATGCTTGTTTGTGAATCGAAGATCAGCGATAGCTAATTTAAGCATCTTCAAATTTATGCTCGTTTCATTCGTTTATAATTGTTTATTTTTATGGTAACTCATTTCTCTTGCCTGGTCGTCATTCTGTTTTGACGTAATAATATCTGATGCGCATTCCAACCAGTTCCAATGGAATAATCTTCTAACGTGTTTTCATCATTTTTGTTGTTTCTGAAAGGGCTATAAAAGAACACCTTTTCGGTATTAAAATCCTTCTCATTTTGAGCAGGCAGGAATCCTTGAGGTTTTCAGAAGTCCGGCAAAGATATCTTATTTTCGGGAATGCCAAGAAAATTCAAAAAGAATTCAGCCAGGGTACTTTTCAAAATAAATGGTTTTCCGTAACTTACAAAAAATCAAAAGCAACAACCATGAGTATCAGCTACAGCCATCCTCTATCCCAAGGATTCAAACGCATGAAAAAAGCACTTTTCCAGCCCTTCGATTTAACAAAATGGTTTCGAATTGGATTTACTGCATGGCTTGCCGGATTAACCGAATGCCAGGGAAGTGGCAGCAATGTAAACAGCAATCATTCACACGCCGATTGGGATGATTTTTTTAACTTCCCGCAAACTGCCTGGGATTGGCTAATGGATAATCCCCTTTGGTTTAACCTCATCATCGTTGGCGTTGTCTTTCTTATTATTGTTGTATCCCTCTTTATCTGGATAAGTGCACGTGGAAAATTCATGTTCTTGCACAATGTGGCAAACAACAAATCGGACATTAGCAAACCCTGGCACGAATACAGAAAAGAAGGGAATTCACTGTTCTTTTTTGAATTTTTCTGGGGATGGTTTGCCTTCGCTGTGTTTATAGTCTTTGCGGTATACTGTTTCTCAACCGGAAAAGAGTTATACTTTGGCGATGACACCAAGGTGGCTGTTTTTGGGGCCATTGCCCAAATGGTGTTAATGTTTATTGGCTACATGATTGTGTTTGGCTACATTTCCTTGTTTTTGAAAGACTTTGTTGTTCCGATCATGTACAAACACCGTATAGGTATCGCAAAAGGCTGGGGTAAATTCCTGGTCCTCTTTGGCAAGAAATTCTTTCCTTTTGTACTCTATGGTTTGTTTATTTTCATACTGGGATTAGGAGTTGGTATTGCCATCGTTTTCTTCGCTCTTATAACGTGCTGCATTGGCTTGTTACTCATTGCAATTCCCTACATCGGCACGGTAGTATTGCTGCCGGTAAGTTACACTTTCAGGGCTTTTAGCATTGAATTTCTTTCGCAATTTGGTGACGACTACAATGTATTTCCCAAAAGTTATCCCGAAATCTTAGATGCAGATGCAAAAGCTAATGCGGATAAATAGTTCTGAATATGAATGTTTTCTTATCGCGCAATTTCAGAGTGCCGATGAAAATACGACTTGCAATTCAATGCTCATTTCGTGAAAGGCATCGATTTTAATCTTTGTCGCGGAACAAGTGCACAAAACCGTGCTTTGACCGGCGCTTATCGTCGCGCCCCCTGCCAACAACATCGTAATAGTAAACTCCCGGACTGGCATATCTTCCTCCGATGCGACCATCCCAAACCGACTCGGTGTAAGTGCCTTCAAATCCCTGCACATTGCCACTCTCCCAATAATGCACACGCTTACCCCAACGGTTAAAAATGTTAATTTCAATACTTTTCATCGACCAGAATTTCACAATAAACTCATCGTTTGTACCATCTCCGTTGGGTGTGAAGACATTAGGAACTTTAACGAATGAAGTATCTACGATTATAAAATCTTCCAATGCAATCGTATCAACACAGGTATGCAACTCTGAAACATGTTTCGAAATCATTTTCACCCAATAGCTACCCGAATTTTCATAGGTATATACCGGTGCCTCATCATAAGCAACAAACATGATACTGTCTACCGGTTGCGTGGTACCCTCCGACTCTTTGGTAATCTCATCAATATCGCGGTAAAAAAACCATTCGAAATAACCCGGGCTACCATTCTCCGACTCATTTGAAAAGGTAACCGTTAGCGGGCCTTCGCCTTTCATCGGATCGGCAGTGAATTTTGCTTTTGTTACAATCGATTCGTAAGTGACTGTCTTTCTGGTTTCGCAGGCAAAGTGGTCGTATATGCGTAAAGTATAATCAGTATTTTTTGTCGGTGGATCGAAAACCTGAAAAGTTAAAAGCGAGCTCATTTTTTCTCCTTCATCAAGCCATTCCACTCGCATATTTTTATAAAGTTCAACTTCGACATTTGAACTTAAATCGTAATAACGAAGTACAGCAGTTTTAAACTCGCCAATTAAGCGAAACGATTCACAATTTGAATCTGAAACATAACCGTCAACCGCAGTCCAGTTATTAAAAACCCAGGCACGATCAATCTCAGTTTCGACACCCAGAGTAACCGTCGACCGATAACAACCATCTCCCAGGTCTTGTATTTGAGAAGTATTTCCGTCTGAGCTTTCCTGGTAAAAAAACTCGAAGGATGCATTTGCTTCGTTATATTTTTCCCAAAGAAATGTTTTTGTCCCGATCCATTCCGTGCTTACGGTTAGTGAACCAGGCTCGGACATGGAATCCTGAGTGCAAAAAATAAAAACATCGTCGGTTTCAGCAAACTCCGGATATTGAGTTACAGTATCGGCGTCGGCAGTTGGAGCAGAAATTTGCGCCTTCAAAACGCCTGAAAAAAACAGTAAGACAAGTACTAAAAATAGGCTCCTCTTCATAGAATATCGTTCTTTAAGCTACAATATTAACGTATAAATTTTATTTAATTGTTTTTGGGCAGGCAAAAAAGTCAACAATACCCGGTGAATTGGCGGCGGCCTGCGAATTTGTTCATAAATGAATGAAAAAAAAGCGGAAAAAAAAGCAACAACTTTTACTTTTGTTCATGCAATACAGTTTTAAGAAACTGTTCGACGACGAAATGCAGCCAATCCCGATTACAAAGTTTATGGGAATTAACACCTAAACCAATCAGAATTATATATTTGCACAGCAATTAAAAAAGGAAAATTATAGTGTTCGATTATCTACAGGAACTTAACGAAGCGCAACGCCAGGCAGTATTACGCACCGAAGGTCCCGCATTGGTTATTGCAGGTGCCGGATCGGGAAAAACACGTGTTTTAACATACCGTATCGCTAATTTATTGAAACAGGGTGCACGCCCTTCAAGCATTTTAGCACTTACATTTACAAACAAAGCGGCAAAGGAAATGAAAGAAAGGATTGCCAGAGTTGCCGGTGAAAACACAGCCCGCTATCTCTGGATGGGAACTTTTCATAGTATTTTTGCACGCATCCTTCGCTACGAACACGAAACACTTGGATACCCCTCGAACTTTACCATATACGACAGCGCCGATAGTAAAAGCCTGATAAAGAACATTATCAAAAGTTTGCAACTCGACGATAAAGCGTATAAGCCAGGTGTGGTCGCCAGCAGGATTTCCATGGCTAAAAACAACCTGATCACACCAAATGTGTATACCAACTCGGCCGAAATACGCAGCGTAGACCGAAACATGCGCATGCCGGCAATTGCCGAAATTTACAAGGAGTATGCGAAACGCTGTTTCCTCTCGGGGGCAATGGATTTCGACGATTTGCTGTTAAAAACCAACCTGCTTTTTCGCGACCATCCCGACATGCTTAAGAAATACCAGGAACGTTTTGGTTATGTCTTGGTCGATGAGTACCAGGATACAAATTACTCGCAATATCTGATCATTAAAAAACTGGCTGCTTCACATCATAACATTTGTGTGGTGGGCGACGATGCCCAAAGCATTTATTCTTTCCGTGGAGCTCGCATAGAGAACATTCTCAACTTTAAAAGCGATTACCCTGACCATAAAATCTTTAAGCTCGAGCAAAATTACCGCTCAACACAAACAATTGTAAATGCAGCTAACAGCATTATTGCTCAAAATAAAAAGCAAATTCCAAAAACGGTATTTTCTGAAAAAGATTTGGGCAAGCCCATTAAAGTGATATCGGCCTTAACCGATAATGAAGAAGGATTTCTGGTGGCACAGGAAATTGCACAAACACAATTGCGCGACCACTATCAGTTCGAAGATTACGCCATTTTATACCGCACAAATGCACAGTCGAGGATTTTTGAAGAATCGTTGCGAAAAAGAAATATTCCTTATAAAATATATGGCGGATTAAGTTTCTATCAACGCAAGGAAATCAAGGATCTTCTGAGTTATTTTAGAATAATAATAAATCCGGCCGACAACGAAGCGCTGAAACGAATTATCAATTATCCGGCACGTGGGATTGGAGCAACCACTTTAAGTAAGCTCGAATCGGCTGCTGTAAACAGTGAAACTTCCATATGGAAAATCATAAGTGATTTACCCACCGTAAATCATGCCCATTTAAACAAAGGAACTTCTGCCAAAATTTTAAACTTTGTGGCATTAATTCAGCGTTTCTATAAGTTTGCCGAAGAAAATGAAGCCTTTGATACCGCAAAAACCATAGCTGAGCAAACCGGAATTCTGAAAGACTTATACAATGACAAATCGCCGGAAGGATTAAGTCGCCATGAAAATATTCAGGAATTGTTAAACGGTATCCAGGAATTCAGTATTAATGCAAAAGAACTTGGCGAACCCGATAAACTGGCAAACTACCTCGAAGATGTTGCATTGCTCACCGACCAGGATAACGAAAAAGATGAAG
This sequence comes from Draconibacterium sp., assembly GCA_041546215.1. GTDB lineage: Bacteria > Bacteroidota > Bacteroidia > Bacteroidales > Prolixibacteraceae > Draconibacterium. Next base: position 23,324 of record JBFEWU010000024.1, read on the forward strand.
ACAAAAACAAAGTAACTTTAATGACCGTTCACTCGGCAAAAGGGCTTGAGTTTAAAAATGTTTTTGTGGTCGGATTGGAAGAAAATCTATTTCCCTCGAATCAGGGTGGCGATAAAAATCCCGATTACCTGGAAGAAGAGCGTCGACTATTTTATGTGGCTGTTACACGTGCCGAAGAAAATGCTTGCCTGTCGTTTGCCAACCAGCGATACCGTTGGGGAAATCTCGATTTTTGTACGCCCAGCCGCTTTCTCGAAGAACTGGACGAAAAATACCTTGATAATTCGGGCAATCAAAATGCGATCCGCAGCCTGCGGAAAACACAGACACTTCGGCCTGAAGAGAAAAACACACAAGGTTTTGCCCGCCGACAGGTTCCTTCTTCGCTTAAAAATAGTCATACACAAAACATTTTTAATAA
>JBFEWU010000095.1:0-13911 GCA_041546215.1 Draconibacterium sp.
AATCTTGATAGCACGGTTTCGCGATCCGTCGGCTGACGGAGACGAAGCGATCTCATCCTTATTTGCGCCATGCCCAACTTGTAGCGTTCTTCCTTTCAGCTTTGAGCTTCGAGCTTTCAATAATTAAAGGCTAAAGCCAGTTTCGAACACTGCCTGACATCACCGCGCTAAAGCCACGGTGCAAAATAAGAACTCTCCCAGCTGCACCAAACCTATCTTAATCCGTTCTTCCTTTGAGCTTTCAGCTTCGAGCTTCTTCCGTCTTCGGACTTCGGTCTTTTTTGGTTGAACAATTCAGCTGGTCCGTGATCTTTAATCCTGTATCCCTCATGCCGTTTCACCACCGTATACATTAATCATTAATCAATAATAATTAATCAATTTCTTCTGTCTCCGGTCTTCACCATCCCAATCTCCCAATTCCGTTGTCATTGTTGCAGGAAGTGCTAATACTGTATCTGTCATATCGTTTAACCACCTTTTACATTAATCAATAGCCATTAATCAATAATCAATTTCCGGTTGTCTTCCAAAGCGCATTAATAGTTCTTATTGATCCACTCCACTGCCTTCCTTTCATCAATCTCTTCCATACATTTAAAATGTTTTTTCGGACATTTATGGTGACCAAGTTTCGAGCAGGGACGACACTTTAATTTTTCATTTTCTAGCCGTGCGGAGTCTTTGTGGGGGGCATATGGGTACATCCCAAAATCAGTGACGGTATTTCCCCAGAACGACAGGATTTTCTTTTTAAATGCAGCTGCAATGTGCATTAATCCGGTGTCGTTGCTAAGCACCACTTTTGCATCGCGCACCAGGGAGGCAGATTGGTTAAGACTAATCTTTCCGGCATAGTTCAACACATTCCCTTTTGATTCGGATAAAACTTTCTCGCCTTCGTCGAACTCTTTTTTCCCCCCCAGCAAAATCACCGGGAAAGGAATATCCTGGCATATCTTTGAGATTTTATGAACCGGCAATTTTTTTGTAAAATAGGTGCCAGCTATCACTATGGCCACATAACCATCCTGAAAGGGTGGAGGAAGTTCTTCTTTTTTAAACTCATGGTCCGGTTTTATAAAATAATCCAGTCCCTTTCCATCGTCTTTTACATCAAAAACTTCCACCGTTTCCATATAACGATCGACAATATGTTGCCCGGACAATTTATTGATTTTAAAGCGCACCAGTAACATCTTTTGCCAGTTCATCTTATTGAAAGAGAAAGCCTGGGCCTTTAATCTTCGTCGAATTCTGTTACTTCTGAAATTTTGATGTAAATCGATAATATAATCGAAATTCTCCTTCTGCAGTTCATGAATCAGATCGTTCATGTTTTCTTCCAGCAGATGAACTTTATCGATGTGGGGATTTGCAGCAACCAGGCAAGCATGCTGATCTTTGGTGGCAAAGTGTACTTCGGCATTCTCCACCTGTTCTTTTAAGCCTCGTACAACCGGCGATGTTAATACAATGTCGCCAATGGAACTAAAACGTATGACCAGAAATTTTACCTTCATACAAAAATTCGGAAATCGGAAGGCCGGGAGTATCCTTCCCTTAGCCCTGCAACTGCCTGTATTTTAAAGTAGCCTATAAAAAAATCCCCGCAGAAAAATCTACAGGGAAATTTACGAATATCTTTTATTTAAGCCGACTCAACCAGGATGATTATTTTGTTAGCCTTGTTTTCAATTACACCTCCATCAACTTCAAAGGAATGTTCTTCGTTGTTCCTGTTCTTTATTTTTATCGTCCCCTTTTCAAGCGTTGAAATTATGGGAGCATGGTTTTTCAGAATTTCGAAATTCCCTTTGCTTCCCGGGACTTGAATTAACTTTACTTCTCCTTCGAAAATCTTTTTATCGGGTGTAATTATTTCCAGGTACATATCTATCCTTTGGATTTAGTTCTCGGCCAACATTTTCTCACCTTTCTCGATTGCCTCTTCAATGGTACCCACCAGGTTAAATGCTGCTTCCGGATATTGGTCAACCTCACCGTTCATGATCATTCTGAATCCTTTGATGGTATCTTCTATGGCAACCAGCTTCCCTTCCAGTCCGGTAAATGCCGAAGCCACAAAGAAAGGTTGCGAGAGGAATCGCTGAACGCGACGCGCACGGTGAACAACCAGCTTATCTTCTTCCGAAAGTTCGTCCATACCCAAAATCGCAATAATATCCTGCAGTTCGGTATAACGTTGTAACAACATAATCACATCCTGTGCACAGTTGTAATGTTCATCTCCAACAACTTCAGGAGAAAGGATCCTTGAAGTAGAATCAAGCGGATCTACCGCCGGATAAATACCCAGTTCTGCAATTTTACGACTCAGTACAGTGGTGGCATCGAGGTGGGCAAATGTTGTTGCCGGAGCAGGGTCTGTAAGGTCATCGGCCGGCACATAAACTGCCTGAACCGAAGTAATAGAACCATTTTTTGTTGAAGTAATACGCTCCTGCATTACACCCATTTCGGTAGCTAAAGTAGGCTGGTAACCCACTGCCGATGGCATACGTCCCAAGAGCGCCGACACTTCAGAACCGGCCTGGGTAAACCGGAAAATATTATCTACGAAAAACAAAATGTCTTTACCGCTGCCAGCCGATCCGTCGCCATCGCGCAAACTTTCTGCAATGGTGAGTCCTGAAAGTGCAACACGTGCACGTGCACCCGGTGGCTCATTCATCTGTCCAAAGACCATGGCCAATTTCGAATCTTTCAGCTTTTCTTTATCTACTTTGCTCAGGTCCCAACCCCCTTTTTCCATCGACTCCTTAAACTCTTCGCCGTAATCCACAATATTGGCTTCAATCATCTCACGCAAAAGGTCGTTACCCTCACGTGTACGCTCGCCAACACCGGCAAATACCGAAAGCCCCGAGTGTGCCAAAGCAATGTTGTTAATTAATTCCTGAATAAGAACGGTTTTACCAACACCGGCCCCGCCAAACAATCCAATCTTACCTCCCTTTGCGTAGGGCTCAATTAAGTCAATTACTTTAATACCTGTGTATAGAACTTCCGATTCGGTGGTTAAATCTTCGTATTTTGGGGGTTTGTTGTGGATATTCAGTCCTTCTTTGGGAAGTTGCTCCAGGCCATCGACCGAGTCGCCAACCACGTTCAGCAAACGACCCAACGCCACTTCACCCTTTGGCATAACAATCGGGCTACCCATAGTAGTAACTTCGGTACCCCGTCTTAAACCATCGGTTGAGTCCATGGCCACACAACGGATCGTATTTTCACCAATGTGCTGCTGGCACTCTATGATTAAATTTTCTTTCCCTTCGCGGGAAATTTCAAGTGCATCATTTATTGAAGGAAGTTCACTACCTTCCCTTTCAAAACTAACATCAACTACAGGACCAATTACCTGGATTATTTTTCCTATGCTTTGCGCCATACTGGATTAGATTTAAGTCCGGTTTAATTCGGATTATCGTTTTTTTTTAACTCCCCAACAAATTTAGCATAGTTTTGTTTTCAAACAACTTTACTAAACTTAATTGGCATAAATTTAACGTTCCTAAACGTTCGCTAGTGCTTGCGTGTTAACATTTTCAGGGCCAGATTTCGAAGCGGTTGTTTTACAACATCTTGTAAATTTATCGCATCTAAAATAGCAATGGCCTTATTGAAATAAGCGTCTGCTTTATCTTCCGTCATACTTTTCACACCCACCTGATCATAAATTGTTGTGACTGCATTGATTTTTTCTTCCGGATCGAATTCTTTTTTTTCGATCCAGTTCATCAGAGCGGAACGTTGACCGGCCGAAGCAGAGGCAAGTGCGTTTATTAAAAGAAAAGTTTTTTTATTGGACAGAATATCACCGCCAATTTTTTTCCCGAAGGTGGCCTGGTCGCCAAAAGTATCCAGCAAATCATCCTGAAGCTGGAACGATAAGCCAAGATTGATTCCGAATTCGTAAAGTTGATTGGCCACTTCACCGGATGCATTGGCCAAAACAGCTCCGGCTTTTAAACTGCAGGCCAGCAAAACAGCTGTTTTTAAGCGAATCATCGTCAAATACTCCTCCTCTTTCACATCGAGGCGGTTCTCGAAATCCATATCGAATTGTTGTCCTTCGCAAACTTCAATGGCTGTTTTTGTAAAAAGTCCGATGGCCTCTACCAAACGAGGCGATTTACACTCAATCAAATATTTGTACGATTGAAAAGCCATGGCATCTCCCGAAAGAATTGCCGCATTTTCGCTGTATTTACTATGAACAGTTGGCCGGTTTCGACGAACGAGGGCCTTATCCATTATGTCATCGTGAAGCAGTGTAAAGTTATGGAAAACCTCAATGGCCAGGGCCGCCGGAAGCACTTCCGATACTTCATCGGAAAAAAGGTTATAGGCCAGGAGAAGCAGCACGGGCCGCAAACGTTTTCCTCCCATGTCGAGCGAGTAATGAATGGGAGCATACAATTCAAGCGGTGCCTGTCTCAGCATTTCTCCTGAACGTGTTTCCAGTTCATCTCTTATTATTTTTTGCAACTCTTCTACCGTATACATCACTTCATTCTATTGAGTTTATTTTCCGAAACGATTTCCAGGTCTTCCAGTTCGATATCTTCCTCCTCGTCGTAAATATGCAACAAAGGTTCTTTAAAGGCCTCAGTGGTTACAGAGCGTTCGAGGCCCGAAAGCAGTGAAGGCAGCAACACCAGGTTGGATGTAACAGCCACCAACAGTGTCAACGACACCAGAATTCCCATGGCCTGCGTTCCCCCAAAATTTGATAGGGTGAAAATTCCAAATCCAAAAAACAGTACCACTGAAGTATATAACATACTCACCCCGGTTTCTTTTAATGCCAGCACAACCGATTTTCGGATATCCCAGTTGGTCACATTCAGTTCCTGCCTGTATTTGGCCAGAAAATGAATGGTGTTATCCACCGAAATACCAAAGGCAATACTGAACACCAAAATGGTTGAGGCTTTAATGGGGATATTGGTAAAGCCCATGACTGCTGCTGTAAAAATCAGTGGAATTACATTGGGAGTAAGCGACATAATTACCATTCGCCACGACGAAAACATTATGGCCATAAAGGCGGAAATAAGAAAAATGGCCAGGCCTAAACTTGTGAACAGGTTTTTTAACAAATACTGATTCCCTTTAAACGCCATAATGCTTGATCCGGTTAAGGTAACATCGTATTTGTCACTGGTGAAAATCGAATCAATTTCGGCATTAAAACTCGAGTACAACTGCTCCATTCGTTTGGTACCCACATCTTTCACACGTATGCTTACCCGTGTAGTCTGTCGTGTACTGTCAAGAAAAGAATGGAGCAAACCGGAATTTTCTTCACCACCGGAAGCATATTGCAAGATAAAGTTCTTTTCGCGGTTATTGGGAATGCTATAATATTTTTCGTACCCGTTATAAAACGCTTGTTTCGAAAATTTTAAGAGATTCAACAAGGATGTTGAAGCAGATAATTCGGGGTATTTGGCCAATTGTTTTTCCAGCTGGTCGATTTTACCAAAAGTGCTTAATTGCATTGCACCCTGCGGTTTTTTTGTATCCACCATAATTTCAAGGGGCATCAGTCCATGAAAGTTGCTCTCAAAAAACTTTAAATCCACATAAACCGGATCGCTCTCGGGAATATCATCAACCATGTAGCCCGAGCTTTTCATCAGTGTTATCCCATAAATCCCAAGCCCGATAATGGCAAGGGCCACCACGTACACCACCTTCCGGTAATTTTGGGTAATGTGCATTAATTGCTGAATAATACGCGATACCGCTTTATTATCGAGATGCCCTACGTGACGCGACGATGGCGGTGTAATAAAGCTGAAGATGATCGGGATCAGCAAGAGCGAAAGGAAGAATAATCCCAGAATATTAAGAGAAGCGATAATTCCAAACTGACGTAAAATATCGCTTTTTACGATGACAAATGTGGCAAATCCCGATGCGGTTGTAAGGTTGGTTAAAAAAGTGGCATTCCCAATTTTTATAATCACCCGCTGTAAAGCTTTTACTTTGTTTCCATGCTGCACATATTCATGATGAAACTTGTTCAGCATGTAAATACTGTTGGGAATACCTATAACAATCAGCAGCGGAGGAATCATTCCCGTAAGCAGTGTGATTTTGTATCCAAACAAGGAAACCATTCCCATTGACCAGATGACACCGGTAAGAACAATTAATACAGGTACCAAAACGGCTTTAAATGATCGGAAAAAAATGAACAATACCACAATACAAATCACCAGTGCCAGCACACTGAACAGGTAGAGTTCCCTTTTAATTTTTATTGCGTTCACCACCCTGATATAGGGCAATCCCGAGTAATGAAGCTGCACATTCCGGTCCTTTTCAAAAGCCTGGCATACCTCCTGAATTCCGGCAACCATATCTTCCCGGGCCTTGCTGGCCATTTTGTCCTTATTAACTGTAATTGCAAGCAGATAGGTATGGGTTTTATCGTTGTAAACCAGATCACGGTAGAAGGGTAAACTCCTGAATTTTTCAACATATTCGTCCAGCTGCTCCTGGGTGGAAATGGAATCGGGAAAAGCATTCTCAATTTCAAAACGCTTTTCGGCTTTATTTTTTTTAAGGTTGTAGGTGTTTGTAATCGACAGCAGGTTTTCAACACCTTCTACCCCGGCAAGGTTTGCTGTCAATTCCTTCCAGGCATTAAAATGGTCGATTTCGAAAAATCCTGAATCCTGAATCCCGACAATTATCAGGTTGCCCTCTTCTCCAAACACTTCCACAAATTTCTGATAATCCTTATACGCCTGATCTTTTTTCGGCAACAACATGGCATACTCGTACGACATTTCCACCTTTCGGGCATGGTAGCCAAAAAAGATGGTAATTACTGCCAAAACCGAAAGCAGAAGGATTTTATTTCGAAGGATGATTCGGGATACTTTAATCCACATATATACATTTCTAAATAACCCGACGAAAGTACTACAAATTCTCGGATTATGAAAAAGTGCAGCGACTACAACTCACTGAATTTAATACTTCTTAATATCGCTGAATTTACTTTTTAGAAACCGCCACCAAATGTCCCGAAGTTCTGAAAAAAAGGTAGTTTTCAGCAATCGCCGGTGTCGACATACACACTTCATTTAAGGTATTTCTTCTCATCATCTCATACTCAGCACCTGCTTTTACTGAATACACATCTCCATCGTTATCGGTAATATAAATTATTCCGTCGGCAGCCACCGGCGATGAAGTATAACTGTTTCCACTGCCCACTTTTTCCGAATACATTTCTTCACCGGTAAGTGCATCAAAACATGTTAAACGCCCATTCCAGCGGGCGTTGTACAAATAATTACCGTATAGAAGCATGGTTCCCATATATGAACCACCGCGCAGCTTTGCCCACTTAACAAAAACACTCGAGGTTTCTTTCTCAGGCAATGTGATGTCGCCGGCTGCATTTTTTTGAATCGCATAAATTGGAGACACTTTCCCGTGAGCACTGTTGAAATATATAAAATCCTTGCCAATGATTGGCGTTGGTATTGGAATATCGCCACCACCCGACATGCGCCAAATTTCTTGACCCGTGCTAAAGTCATATGCCCCCCGATGCTTAAATCCATTCACGGCAACCCTGTCCCGGATTCCATCGAAATAAATGTTTGGGGTGCACCAGCCCGGATATTCATCGCGCTCCTGCTTCCATATTTCCTTTCCGGTATGAATATCGTAGGCGGCCACAAACGAACCCTCGCTAACGTCGCATTGAATAATTACCACTTTCTTGTGAATGACCGGCGAACTCGAAAACTCCCACTCAGCATCGGGCACCATGAAGAAAGTCGATTTGAGCACACCAAAATCTTTTTTCCATTGCAGCTCTCCATTCATGTTGTAGCAATACAGCCCTTCCGAACCAAAAAATGCCACCACATATTCGCCATCGGTTGCCGGAGTGCAGTTCGCATGCGACGACATCGGGTGTCTTTTTTGCTCAGGCACTCCTGAACAGGCCGTTCTCTCCCATTTAATTTCACCCGACTTTTTGTCGACACAATAGATGTTCCAATCGTGTAACGAGGAATCCTGAACCGATCCTATTGATCCGTATATTCCTGTTTTTACATCTCCTTTATCTGAATCACTAATGGCACTTGTCACAAAAATATGGTCGCCCCATACTACCGGGCACGAATGCCCTAGTCCGGGAATCTCCGTCTTCCAGGCAATGTTTTCACCGCTTTCCCCATTCCATTTTGCAGGTAGAGCTGCATTGTCAAGCACTCCGCTCGCATAATGCCCCCTATACATGTTCCACTGGCGTTCCGGTTCAATTGACTGAGCAGAAACAATGACTATCTGTGCAAACAGCAATAAAAGAAATACACTTAATTTTCTCATGTTGGTCGTTTTAATTGTAGCAAATTAATAAATTTAGCCGAATGCCATAGAATCATAGATTTTCTTTTTTATTTTTAAAAGCAAAACCAGTTAAAACCAACTCCGATGAAAAATCCTGTTCTCAAGTTGCTTGCTTTTTTTTTATTCGCCATAAGTGCATGTACCCAAAAAAATGAGCTCCCGGAAAAACCCAATATTCTTTTTGCCTTCGCCGATGACTGGGGAAAGTATGCCAGCTGCTACTCTAAGGTTGAAAACAGTCCGGCCTGGCAGTCAATACTAAAAACACCAAACGTCGACCGGATTGCCAACGAGGGAATTCTTTTCAATAATGCCTATGTAAATGCCCCTTCGTGTACACCATGCCGGAGTTCGCTTTTATCGGGGCAGTATTTTTACCGTACCGGGCGGGGTGCCATCCTGCAAGGTGCTGTCTGGGATGAAAATATTCCCACTTATCCGCTTTTGCTGGAAGAAAACGGATATCATATTGGCTACACCTATAAGGTCTGGAGTCCGGGTACACCACGCGATGCCGGTTATGGTGGAGATCGGACAAGATATCACCAGGCCGGAACAAAATTCAACGGATTTAGCCAGAACGTCACTAAAATGACAGAAGGCGGTAAAAGTATCGACGAAGCCAAACAGGTTTTACTGGATGAGGTTCGTGGAAATTTCAAAGCCTTTTTAGATTCGAACAAAGATGGAAAACCTTTTTGTTACTGGTTTGGGCCAACCAATACCCACCGGAAATGGATCATGGGTTCCGGGGAAAAACTCTGGGGCATCGATCCGGACAATTTAAAGGGAAAAATGCCTCCGTTTCTTCCGGATGTGGACACCATACGTGAAGACTTTGCCGATTATTTAGGGGAAGCAATGGCCTTTGATGCCGGGCTGGGCGTATTACTGGAAATGCTGGAAGAGCGAGGAGAACTTGATCATACTTTAATTGTAGTTAGTGGTGACCATGGGATTCCGGGCTTTCCCATGGGCAAATGCAACCTCTACGATTTCGGCACAAACGTATCGTTAATGGCTCGCTTACCGGGACTCATTAAGCCCAATCGAATTGTTGATGATTTTGTCAACCTGATGGACCTTGCGCCCACATTCCTGGAAATTGGTGGAGCTGACATTCCGGAAGTCATGACCGGTAAAAGTTTACTGGACGTTTTCAAAAGCAAAAAAAATAATCAGGTTGAACCAGCGCGTAATTTTGTAATTACAGGCCGCGAACGTCATGTAGGCAGGGCCCGCGAGGGAAATCTTCCTTACCCGCAAAGGGCAATTCGCACTGCTGACTTTCTTTACATTATTAATTTCGCGGAGGATCGTTACCCCATGGGTGATCCCGGAGAAAAACCTGATGGTGAAATTGCTTTTGATGTGTTGGCCAACAACACTTTCGCTACATATGCCGATTTTGATGCCAGTCCAACCAAAGCCTGGATTATTGAAAACCGAAATCCGGAAAATGAAAAATTCTACCAGTTTGCCTTTGGGAAACGACCTGGCGAAGAACTCTATGACATTAAAAATGATCCGTTCCAGGTAAGCAACCTGGCTGAGGATCCCGGGTATTTCGAACTAAAAAAACAGCTGAGGAAACAACTGATTTCCCAATTAAAAGCCACAGGAGATCCACGCGTAACAGGCGACGGGCAAACCTTTGAAAAGATGCCTTACATCACTGATAAGTGGTAAATCACTTCGTTTGCAGCGCTGCTATTGCTTTCGGGGTTTTGCCATTCAAAGGCGGTACCCCGCCACGATTGTTAATTTTCGCGAAAAAAACGGAACACACTACCAATCTATGAAACGGAAATGAAGCATCTGTCGTAGAACTAAACATGGCAAAAAAGAAAAATAGCACACTGGTACTTGGAATCGGAAACGATATTCTCTCCGAAAATGTGATCGGGCCAACTCTATGCGATTTTCTGAAAGGAAAATTTCAGCATCTGCCCATTGATTTCAAGAAGTTAAATCCGGACGCGGGTGATATTCCGGAATATATTCAAAACTATACGACAGTTATTTTTATTGACACCATAAAAGCTACAAACAGCCATTTTGGAGAGGTAAAACTTTATTCGCCGGAAAACCTGGCAGAAGCACTTCACCTGATCAGTTTACATGAATCCAACTTCACAACTGCACTGGATCAGAAAAAATCGCTTTATTTTAAAATCGCTCCCAAAATCTACCTCATTACTGTTGAGATTCAGGAAGACCTGGTTTTTTCGGAATATGTCACAGAAGAACTTGCCCAAAAGTTTGACGACATAAAACAAAAGGTGGTTGAAATGTTACGCGAACTGATTCCTGAAATTCAAAACCATAAGAACCAAAAGAAAAATGATAAGCCGATGCAGCATTCGATGCCCTGAAAACTTATTCCGATCCCAGCTGCCGAAGTATCCAGTTTATATTGGCACGAACAAAATATGCGGTGTCATTTTTAAGTGGTTCCAACTCCATTTCAACCAATTCGGCATTGCAGCGACTCAAAGCCACAGCCGCCTCTGTGCGAACCAACCAATATTTATTCTTTAAGGCCTTGCTCAAGAAAGATAAAGATTCGGGAGCTTTTCTCTGCCCTAAAATATAAACTACGCGCCATTGCGCATCTTCCCTTTCTTCGTTTGCATAGCAGTCGATCAACACTTGTGTATTTAAATGCTCTGATATGATCAGGCTGTCCATGGCCAGATTCGCAGTCCGCCAATCATTACCTAGCAGTGCGTTCATGAGCCAGTGAGTCGATTCTTCAGGACGCAGTTTTATCAGGTTATTCAAGGCTGAAGTTTGCACATGGCTACTGGTTGTTTTATAAAGCTCTTCAAATGCGTCATAAGCCATTTCCTTGTCGGAATATACCATGAGCTGTGCCAGGTTTGACTTGAAATAGACATTATCTGTTTCATGAAATAAATCCCACAACCCGGTTTTCACATTTTGCAAATCGAAACCGCGCAGTCCAGCTGTTGCCCTGTTTCGTAAATCCGGAATTTCATCATCATCCAATAAAATTTCCAGAGCCGGCTCCACCCAAAGTTCCGAATGAATTTGGTTCAGTGTTTCCATGGAAACACGCCTATTCCATTGAGGTAGATTTTTGTCAATGGCATTTTCTATCAAAGCAGGAACTGCGGGATCGCCAATTTTCACCAGAGGCTCCGAATAATTTGTCCAGTCTCTGCCTGCTGTGCGTAGCTTATTCACCAGGGAATCGATTTCGTGCTGATTCTGTGCCTCTACTCCCAGGCATAGAAACCAGCAAAATAATAAAATTAAGCATTTTATACTCTGCATACTATTCGGGATTAAATGTGTAATGAGAGGTAAAGTAGGTATATAAATCGCCGCCAGCTGCCCGGTGGACATCCTCAAGCGACCTTAAGCCAAACACCATTGCCACCGAAACCGGATCGACACGGTATTCGTTGTGTCCTTCGTAAAATCCGTAACGATTAATATAGAACAGCACCATCTCTCCGGTATGGATACAAGACAATTCCCTTTTAAGCTTTTCAAAGTGCTCCGGGTGAAGATGCACATAGTTCTGCGCCAGAAAATCGAGCTCCTCATTTGTTAATTCCCTCCACAGCTCGATGTGGCCGGTCCCCAGAATTTCATCGTTAAAGATTGATTCCTGCCAGCCGCGACTTCCCCTGATTTCAAACTCCACTTCGTGCCCATTATAAATCATCGATTTTACTTTTTTATTCTCCTCCAGGGAATCAAAATTCCGTGAAATATTCCAGAAATGAAAGAGTGGGCGCGCCATATCAGGATGAGTAAGGCCCAGGTTTTTCACCATTCTATTGTCACCATAAATCACAGAAATAATGGTTTCATCCCCGGCAACAAAACCTACTCCCGACGATGCCCACGGACGGGCATCTACCGTAATCTGTGCCACTGAACGCCCGTTTATCAGCTTCGCATTCCCTAGCTCTTTTTCAGTATGGATGCCTGTTTTAGCAAAATGTGGAAAATCTTTTTCAGCCGTCTGCAACTGCATTCCTTTCCCAAACAAGCGCTTTTTGTAATTAAATGGCTGCCCGTTTTCAACAGTTCCGTCCAGCCAGCAAAAGACATTGCTTTGTGTTTTTATAAGAATCATCTCCCTACCTTGTTCCGTAACGAAAGGAGATGGCAAACCTGGCATTTCAGTATAAAAGGCAGCCGCAGTGTGCAAATTTGCTGTTGCATGTACCGGAAGTTTATGCAGGTATCTGCTTTGCGCCGAAAGAACAAAATAACTCATTGAAAGGACAATGAACACACATAGTTTTCGCATGATCCGGGTTTTTAAAACACTGTATTAATACGATTTTTCGCACTGAATATCTACACATTAATACCTCAATCCTTTATCGTCCAGCATGGGAACAAAGCGAACCGCTAATACCTCCTGCTTTCGTATTTTTCCGTTTTTCTTTTTAAGTAAAACCAGCTGTTGTATATGTCCCTCGCCCACCGGGATAATCATCCGGCCTCCCTCTGCCAGTTGATCTTTTAAAGCCTGGGGAATATGTGATGGCGAACAGGTAACAATGATGGCATCGAAAGGAGCGTACTCCGGCCATCCCTTGTAACCATCTCCCACTTTACAGTAGATGTTTTTATATCCAAGCTCCGAAAAAACTGCCTCTGCCTGTCTGCTTAGCTTTTCAAAAATATCGATGGTAAAAACAGAGTCACAAAGCTCTGCTAAAATGGCCGCCTGGTAACCCGATCCGGTGCCAATTTCCAATACTTTATCCGTCTGTTCCAAATCCAGAACATCTGTCATAAACGCCACAATGTAAGGCTGGGAAATGGTCTGACCTTCGTCAATGGCAAGTGGAGAATCCCGGTAGGCAAACTTACGGTATTCAGGAAGAACAAATCGATGACGTTCCACAATCCGGAAAGCCCGAAGCAACTTTTTATCGCTAATTCCACGTGCTTCAATCTGGTGCCTGACCATATTTTCCCGTTGACTCTGAAAAAAGGTATTGCCCTGCCCCATAGCGAATTCCCTCCCCCCTGAGAAAATGGAAATAATAATGAAACAAAAACCATATATTCCCGAACGATTCATATAATTCCTTTAACGATTCTTCCGGATATAGGTTTCCATTTAGGGGATCTATACCATGGGCAAATGAACGGGTATGCCGGATTCAACCAAAAATATGCAAATAAGTCAGGCTTATGTTAAACCCTTCCCCCTTATCCCCGTATACAACGAAAATACCAGGTATTGGGAATAAAGTGGTTTTAGAAAGGAGGAAAGGGAAGAAGCTCAAAGCTCGAAGCTCAAAGCTGAAAGGAGGAACGCTACAAGTTGGGCATGGAGCTTTGGAGTATTAGAATATTGGAGTATTAGAGTGAAGGAATGGAGGAAGGAGCTCAAAGCCCAAAGGAAGAACGGATTAAGATAGGTTTGGTGCAGCTGGCATGAGTTCTTTTTTGCACCGTGGCTTCAGCCCGGTGATGTCAGGCAGTGTTCGCAAATTG
>JBFEWU010000068.1:0-16263 GCA_041546215.1 Draconibacterium sp.
GAATTGAAGCCATTTTGAGACGTACTTCGCAGGAAGGCCAGGCAAATACCCAGCAAGTGTTTACTTTGGGTAAATTTACCTTCGACACACGTAAGCAAACCTTAGGCGATGGGGAAACCTCCGTAAAATTAACCACGAAAGAATCGGACCTGTTAAAACTGCTTTGTCAGAACGCAAATAAGGTTTTAGAAAGAAATTATGCTCTGAAGTCGATTTGGATTGACGATAATTATTTCAATGCCCGTAGCATGGATGTGTACATTACCAAGCTGCGAAAGCACTTGAAAGAAGAGACCACTGTTGAAATTATTAATGTTCATGGGAAAGGATATAAGCTGATCGTATGATCGAAGTGTGGTTGTAGCCTGTGGAATTTCAGTTTAATTTTCTGTTCCTCTGAGAGAACAAAAAATGCCTGGAGCACTTCATCCGGGCATTTTTTTATTGGTTGAATACCACCATCCCATTATCATCAGGAATTTTATTCCAGCTTTAAATCAACTCAATAAGGAGCACAATACAATGTTTCTTGAGTCAACTAAAGTGTGCCATACACCGTTTCTGAAACTTACGGGGTTTTGTGAATTTCTCATCGTAGGATTTCATTGAACCCGGAATTAATCGAGTTTGAGTACAGCAAGGAAGGCCTTTTGAGGAACTTCAACATTTCCAACCTGTTTCATCCGTTTTTTACCCTTTTTCTGTTTTTCCAATAGTTTTCGTTTACGGGTAATGTCTCCGCCATAGCATTTTGCGGTAACATCTTTGCGAACCGCTTTTACCGTTTCGCGGGCAATTATTTTTGCGCCAATGGCAGCCTGGATTGCAATGTCAAATTGTTGTCGGGGAATTAGTTCTTTTAGCTTCTCGCACATGCGGCGGCCAAAAGAAGCGGCATTTTCGAAATGGATCAAAGTAGATAGCGCGTCTACCATTTCGCCATTTAAGAGAATATCCAAACGGACCAGTCGTGCCGGTTTGTAGCCGTTCATGTGATAGTCGAAAGATGCATACCCTTTTGAAATACTTTTTAATTTATCATAGAAATCAAAAACGATTTCACCCAAAGGAAGATTAAATACCAGTTCGGCACGTTCGGCAGTCAGATAGTTCTGACTAACCATCTCGCCCCGTTTGTCGAGGCAGAGATTCATTACCGGGCCTATAAATTCAGATGCGGTAATAATATTTGCACGAATATAGGGCTCATCAATTTCATCAACAATTGTTTGAGCTGGCATCCCTGAAGGATTATAAACTGTAATGGTAGACCCATCCGTTAAATGGGCCTGGTACGATACGTTGGGCACCGTTGTGATAACGTTCATGTCGAATTCACGGTCGAGTCGTTCCTGGATAATCTCCATGTGCAGCATTCCCAGAAATCCGCAGCGGAATCCAAAGCCCAGCGCAGCCGACGATTCCGGTTCGAAAGTCAGGGATGCATCGTTCAGCTGAAGCTTGTCCATCGCGTATCTCAGATCTTCGTAGTCTTCAGGATCAATGGGGTAAACACCGGCAAATACCATTGGCTTCACCTCTTCAAAACCTTCAATGGCTACCTGGCAAGGTGCTTTAACATGTGTAATGGTATCTCCTACTTTTACCTCTTTGGCCGTTTTGATTCCCGAAATAATATACCCAACATCTCCCGGACCCAAAACATCCTTTGGTTCCATACCCAGTTTCAAAACGCCAACTTCATCGGCGAAATATTCTTTTTTAGTTGCAACGAATTTTACAAGGTCTTTTTTTCGAATCTCTCCATTTATTATTTTAAAGTAGGCAATAATGCCACGAAAGGAATTAAATACCGAGTCGAAGATTAGTGCTTGCAAGGGAGCTTTTGGATCTCCTTTCGGGTGAGGTACTTTTTTGACAATATTTTCTAAGATAGATTCAACTCCTTCTCCGGTTTTCCCACTGGCACGAATAATATCTTCAGAATCGCAACCGATTAAATCTATTATTTGTTCTTCAACTTCATCAGGCATGGCATTGGGCAAATCCATTTTATTCAGAACCGGAATAATTTCCAAATCATTTTCGATGGCCAGGTATAAATTCGAAATGGTTTGTGCCTGAATACCCTGTGTGGCATCAACAATTAATAATGCACCCTCACAAGCTGCAATTGAGCGCGAGACTTCATACGAAAAATCTACATGTCCCGGAGTATCAATCAGGTTGAGTTTATACTCGGTCCCTTCATGCAGGTAGTCCATTTGTATGGCATGACTTTTTATGGTAATGCCACGTTCCTGTTCCAACTCCATGTTGTCAAGAACCTGAGCATGCATATCTCGTTCGCCAACTGTTTTTGTGAATTCCAAAAGTCGGTCGGCCAGGGTGCTTTTGCCATGATCGATGTGTGCAATAATGCAAAAATTCCGAATGTTCTCCATTTACTAATTCTTAACAACCACTTTCAAAAATGGTTTCCTTTAAATTTTGCGCAAAGATATTTAAATTTTGAAATTTAATGCTCTGCGACATAGATTGGCAAGTGTTTTTATTTGTTTAGGCCAAAATATTTGATGTTTCCTTAAAAGAATCTGAAACAGAATGCGTTGTGCTCGTTGGAAAATGAAACTTGCAATTCATTTTCCAACAAAGAGTAAATGCGGGTTAAAGAGACTACATTCTTAAAAAGTGTTAAAAATATGTTTTTTCACTGAGGTGTCGCTTGGCGATGTTTTTTTTGGCACGGAGTTTGTGACTAAATAGTTAGTCATGAAAACAATTAAATGCTGAAATTTATTTCAGTGTTTTTAAGGAACAGAATAAAAATACTTCACAGCAATTTGCTGTTTTTTCATAAGTTTGGTTTAGTTAGGTTTAGTTTGAATCCCGGTAGCAGAGGCACCGGGATTTTTCATACATAAACTTTAAGCCTCTTTCTTTTTGAAATATTCCAGCTTTCCGCTTTGTGCAATTTCTCTTACCTTGTCAATTAGAGTCATTTTTTGATCTTCCGAAAGTTTTGAAAACGAACGTGCCAGTGCAATTTTCTCGCGCATATAAGTTGCATTTTCATTTCCCGATATTAGCACTGTGACGGGGAGTGACCAAACAAAGTGCATGGCTTCTTTGATGCTTAAATAATTTGGGATTAACGGATTATCGGAAGTCCAGTTTGCTTTTTCTTTTTTGGCAAAGAATCTTCCATCGGCCAGTGACTTCATGGCAAGAACTCCCATATTTCGTTCTAAAGCAGGAGGAAGCACATTTTTAGTAAAACTAAAGTAGGATTGGTCGAGCACATTAACGGGCATGAGAACCGTATCAAAAATATCGCTTTCTTTTGTTCGGTCAAGCATGCGTGTGTGAGCAAATGGATTTTGGTGGCCTGTAAAACCAAGGTATTTTATTTTGCCGCTTTGCTGCGCTTTTAGCAATACCTCCAAAACACCCTCTGCAATTCTGCTGTCCACATCTTCGGGGGTTTGAATGGAATGTACCTGGTACAGATCAAGCTGATCGACTTTAAGTCTGCGCAGCGAACCCTCCAGATGTTCCTGAACGGTTTTCGCATTGCGTCCGGTTGATTTGGTCATTAGAAAAATTAGGTCGCGATACTTTGGTGTGAGGTATTTCCCGTACCGTTCTTCGCTTACTCCTTTTGAGTAACTTTCGGCGGTATCGAAAAAACGTACTCCTCCCTCCAGCGATGCTTCTATTACTTCCTGTGCATCGCGTTCGCTTGTCCATCCAACATGGTAGCCACCTGTGCCAAGCATGGTTACATATTCACCTGTCCTTCCCAGTTTCCTTTTTGGAAGTATTTCTCCCAAGCGGTCCCGGGAATTTGGTTCTGAGCCCATCGATGTTGTTGCCAATGAAATTCCGGCTGTTACTCCAGCCAGCGATTTTAAAAAAGATCTTCTGTCAGTCATAATAGTTTAGTTGAAAAATTGAACGTATAAGTTAATGAAAAACAAGGAATTTCTATGGAAATTATGGGAAAATTAATTAAGAGCTAAATCTAATCATTTAACTGAGGTTCTGGAATCCGGGTGGATTGGTTGAGTGAAGGTCTTTCCTTCACACGTGCTATGGCCCCGGAAGGATAATATGCAATTGCAAAACCTAAAATCAAACTTGTGTGTCATACTCAAACTCTGAGGCGTTAGAGGTTGAAAACAAGGAAGTCAGGGGTTAGACTGTCGCTGAAATTGTAAATGGGTATCAGTTTTTTGAAACCATCAACCGTTTAACTGTCACTTGATTTTCGCTGGTTTTTATTTGAACCAGGTAAATGCCATTGGGAATATTTGTGAGCTGAACCTGAATTTTAGGCTTTGGGAAATCATATTTTTTAAGAAATACCTGTTTGCCCGTAATATTGGTTAATCGTATTTCAGAAATCTCTTTTGATTGATGGTCGACAGTTATTTTGTTGTTTTTGCAAGGATTTGGATATATTTTTACTTCCGGCCCGATTTTCGGTATTTCGACGGTGCGAGTATCCCCCCCGTTTTGCGTAAAAACCGGGAAGCTATATGTAAATAATAACAGTACAAGTATAATTTTCTTCATGGCCAACTTGCTTAATTGTTCTCTTGGTGAGGAATAACAAATAACATGCCTCTTTTAAACGATAAGAGAAAATTAAAGCTGTTGCAACATTATTTAAAGAAGTTTAACGCAACAGGTTTAAGGCTGCTTTTAAATCTTCAGGAGTATCAATGCCAACGGATTCGGAATGGGTTTCAGCAGTTTTTATTTTGTACCCGTTTTCGAGCCAGCGCAATTGTTCCAGCGACTCAGCCAACTCCAGCCTGCCCCGGTTTAGTTTTGTTAATTCCTGCAATACACTTGCTTTAAAAGCATACATTCCAATGTGTGCCCAGAAATTAGTTTTTATGTGCCAGTCTTTTTCGTTGGTTCCACGAACAAAAGGGATGGGTGAGCGGCTAAAATAAAGTGCAAAGTTGTTTTGGTCGAGTACGACTTTTGGTCGGTTCGGATTAAAAAGTTCATCGGGTGAATCAATCTTTTTCACCAGTGTTGCAATTTCAGTATTACCTTTGAAACATGCTTTTAATCCTTCAATCTGTTCCGGTTTTATAAAAGGTTCATCGCCCTGAATATTAATGACCACATTAAAATCAATGGTTTTGCCAAGGATTTTTGCTGCTTCGGCACAGCGGTCGGTCCCGCTTTGGTGAGATGGAAGCGTTTTTATAACCTTCCCTCCAAAGGCTTCAACAGCTTTAAGAATACGGTCATCATCGGTTGCCACATAGACCTCAGACAAAGCTTTTGTGACATTTTCGTAAACCCATTGAATCATAGGTTTGTCTTTTATTTTAGCCAGTGGTTTCCCCGGGAAACGGGTCGATTCATATCGGGCAGGAATAATTCCAATAAATTTCATCGTATTAAAATTGTTTGTTCTTAAAGGTATAAGATGCGCCAATGGCATCGCTATGCTGTAACTCGCAAAATAATCATATCCTTTTGTGGTCCGTCAGCTGACGGACTATGCTTGTTTTTTCATTGTAACCTGGTGTACAAAATAGTTAGTAGTGAGCATGTGCTCTGAAACTCATATTTAAGTGGGTAAAGATAATTAATGAAAACGATTTAGTCTTTGTACACCTTATTGATTCTTTCAACTTACGGCTATTTGTTCATCTTTAAAGGATAAAAAAACTTAATTGTAAGCGACTCATTAACATTGCCAGCTAAAAATTGTAAATTTGCACACGGTTCATATTTGATAGCATGGATGTACAAGCAATAAAACAAAGATTTGAAGTTATAGGAAACACGGCCGGGTTAAATCGTGCCATTGAGGTGGCAGTGCAGGTTGCACCAACCGATTTGTCGGTGTTGGTAATAGGAGAAAGTGGTGTTGGTAAGGAAATATTTCCCCAGATCATTCACCAGTTTTCAAGCCGGAAACATGGAAAGTACATCGCTGTAAACTGTGGTGCCATTCCTGAAGGGACCATCGATTCAGAACTTTTTGGGCACGAGAAAGGTGCTTTTACTGGAGCTTTGGCCGATCGGAAAGGATATTTTCAGGAGGCCGACGGGGGTACCATCTTTTTGGATGAAATTGGAGAGTTGCCAATGTCGACACAGGCGAGGTTACTTCGTGTGCTCGAAACCGGGGAATTTATAAAAGTTGGTTCGTCGAAAGTAATTAAAACCAATGTACGTGTAATTGCAGCAACTAACGTAAATATTCCTGCCGCCATCAGTGAAGGCAAATTCAGAGAAGACTTGTATTATCGTTTGAATACTTTACCAATTACCATTTTGCCTTTGCGCGAAAGAACGGAGGATATAAATTTGTTATTTCGAAAGTTTGCCCGTGATTTTGCCGAAAAATACAGGATGCCTCCTGTTCGATTAACCGACGAGGCACGGTCGGTTTTGGTTAATTACCGCTGGCCGGGAAATATCAGGCAGCTAAAGAATATTACGGAGCAAATCTCGATTATTGAGAAAGAACGCGAAATCAGTGGTGATGTACTTCGGAATTATTTGCCTTTTGAAGGATCGAAAAATTTGCCTGCAGTTTTTGCGCGTGCCGAAGAAAATAAATCCTTTGCCAACGAGCGCGAAATTCTGTATAAGGTTCTTTTCGACATGAAGAATGATATGACAGATTTAAAAAAACTTGTTCTCGATTTAATGGAAAACCGCGATGCCCCTATTTCGGGTGACCAGGCAAAAATCTTCAGGAATTTGTATAATACCGATGATGGTGGTTTTGCTCCCAAAGAACCGGTGGCAAATCCAATTCACATTACTCCGGTCGACAAAGAAAATATTCAGGATACAGAAGAATTTGTTGAAGAATCGCTTTCTTTGGCCGATAAGGAAATTGAACTGATTAAAAAAGCATTGGACAAGCATCGCGGTAAAAGAAAATACGCGGCACAAGAGCTTGGGATTTCAGAACGCACACTTTATCGAAAAATTAAAGAATACGAAATTAAGGGATAGTTTATGGTACGACGTTATATATTAATTGCATTGCTGGCTCTTGTTATGGGAAATCTTATGCCGGCATGCACAATGAGTTATTCCTTTACCGGGGCAAACATCTCGCCACAGGTGAAAACGTTTACGGTTTATTATTTTCCCAACCGGGCGAGGTTGATTAATCCAACTTTAAGTCAGAGTTTTACGGAAGAACTGCGTGAGAAGCTTACGCGCCAGACGTCACTCAACGAATTGTCGGAAAATGGGGATATCGAGTTTGAAGGACAAGTTACCGGATACGAGTTTCGTCCGATGTCCATTGCTAAAGACGACCTTTCGGCTCAAACCCGATTAACGGTTACCTTAAAAGTAAAATACACAAACCACAAGGAACCTGAGAAGGATTTTGAACAGAGTTTTTCAGCTTTTGAAGATTTTGACAGCAACCTGGCGATTAGTAGTGTGGAAGACGAACTGACTGCCGCGATTATCGAAAAACTCACCGAAGATATTTTTAATGCAACAATTGCCAATTGGTAAAATGGAACGCGAGCAACTGTTAACATACCTGCAGGATTTAAGTTTGTTGAACAAGGAAACACTGAATGCAACAAAAAAACTTACGGAAGAATTTCCATGGTTTCAGGCAGGTTGGATGTTGTATTTAAAAAATCTGAAAAATCTGAATTTACATGAATACCTTGTGGTTTTGAAAAAAGCTGCACTTGTTGTTCCCGAACGAAAAAACCTTTATAAATTCCTGAATTCTGAGTTACCCAAAGGTGAACCCAGTATAGAAAAATTAAAAGCTGCCTCATCATTGTATCAATTGAAAGGTGATGCTGAAATACAGGAAAATACTTCCTTGATCGATCGGTTTTTAAGCAATAAAACGGGTGCTGTTCGAAATAATAGAGAGTCATTTGAAGCAGCTGTGAGTACCGTAAATAAAGAATTTTTGAATAAGTCCATTGCCGAAAATGATGAATTGATAACCGAAACTTTGGCATCGATTTATTTTAATCAAAAAAACTACGAAAAAGCGCAGCAAGCCTATCAGAAATTAAGTTTGAAATATCCGGAAAAAAGTGTTTACTTTGCAGCCCGTATTAAAGAAATAGAAGTATTAAAGAATAATAATTAGAAAGAGATGTATATTTTAATCACAGTTTTAATATTTGTCGTTTGTATCCTTTTGGTGCTAATTGTATTGGTGCAGAATTCAAAAGGTGGAGGTTTGGCAAGTAACTTCCAATCGTCAGGTCAGGTAATGGGTGTACGTAAAACAACCGATTTTCTTGAGAAAGGTACCTGGACATTAGCTGCTATTTTGTTGTTTCTATGTGTTGTAGGCGCTGGTTTTATTCCTCGCCAGCAAGATGGCGGAGAGCAAAGTCGTGTTCAGGAACAAATAGAGACGGCTGTTGATCCAAATCAGGTTCCCACTTTCCCAACAACACCACCGGTAGCTGCTCCTGAGACTCCGGCCAACGATGGCGGAGAAGAATAATAAAGAACATTCTGACAAGATATTGAAAGCCATTCGATTTATTTCGAATGGCTTTTTTTTGCATTTTCATGAAACCATCGATCGGAAAATGAGTTGCTGCTACCGGGAGTAACTTTTTATAACTAACTTTAAACGATTCTATTCATTCATTATTAATACGAATGATTTTGATCGTGGAAGTTCTATAGCTTACCTTAAAAAATTAAATATGAAAAAGTCAGTTTTCTTCTATTCACTTTTAATCGGGTTCGCCTGTCTGCTTGTTTCCTGTTCCAACACTAGATCAGTTACGCCTGAATCATTGGGTTTATCGTCTGAACGACTGGCCGCTGCCGAAACCAGGATGCAGGAACACATCGATGCCGGTCATCTGGCGGGTTTTTCCACATTGGTCATAAAAGATGGGAGTGAGGTGCAACGTTCCAACCTCGGATATGCTGATAAGGAAGCAGGAAAAGTAATGGCAGATAAGACTATTTTCAGAATGTTTTCGATGACCAAACCAGTAACCGCTGTTGCGTTAATGACGCTCTACGATGACGCTAAATTTCAGTTGGATGACAAAGTTTCAAAGTACATCCCTGAGTTTAATAATATAAAGGTTTATACGCCAGGCGAAAATGGGTTTACGCTCGAACCTCAGCAAAACGAAATGACAATCAGGCATTTACTAACGCATACTTCCGGTATTTCCTATGGGTGGGACCTTAATTCGTATGTGGATTCGATTTATCGCGCCCGGAATATTGGGGGATGGGATGCTACAATTGGCGAGAAAATGCGTTTGCTTGGTGATGTGCCGCTTAATTTTCAACCCGGAACACAATGGAAATACGGTTTGTCAATTGATGTTTCCGGTTACCTGGTTGAAGTATTATCGGGCAAATCCCTGGACGAATATTTTCGGGAGAAGATTTTTGAACCCCTCAAAATGGTTGATGCCGGATTTTATGTTCCGGCAGAGAAGCATGATCGTTTTTGCGCAGTATATAATGTGGGTGAAAACGGCGAACTTATAAAAGCGGTTGGTGGTATGAGTGATGGATTTAAGAACCAAGTCACCTTATTCTCGGGCGGAGGCGGTATGGTAGCCACCATTGAAGATTATGCACGTTTTTGCCGCATGTTATTAAACGGAGGAGAGCTCGACGGAAAAAGGATTTTAAGTGAAGAAGCGACAAAACTTATATTAACAGATCAATTACCCGCAAGGGCCAAATACCAAAATGGCAAAGCCGGCTATGGCTTGGCTGGTACTGTTCAGTTTGCTGATGGAGAATACAGCTGGGCAGGAATGGCTTCAACCAATTTCTGGATAAATCCTGAAACCCGAATGATCATTATTACATGTACTCAAATTTTACCAAGTAATTACACCTTCGGGAACGAGTTTAAAGACTTAGTGGAGAAGGCAATGATTAACTAATTTGCCAGGCACGAATGTAATTTAATCAAAAGAATTCCTTGTGGCTTTGCCACGAGGTACAATATATTCTCCCCTAAATTTTAGGGGAGATGTCATTCAGCATTTGCTGGATGACAGTGGGGTGAAATCATGAAAATTCGATTTTCAGCTTTTGGGCTGAAATAAAGTTGGCGTAATACCCCTTGACTCTGCCACGGGGATAGTCAACTTTAAGAATTTTCTTTATTCCATTTCTTATTGAGTTTTTAAGTAAGAGGTAAGATTAACCGTATTTTGAAGCTTAAATATTATTTCGAGTACTCTTGTGTTTTCGGGATTAATAGTAGCAATCACAAATTTACGGTAAGAAGAGTAATAAAGGTTAGTGAAAATGATTCAATAAAAGACAATTATGAATCAAAAGGTATTTTATGGATAAATGTAATGAACAAAAAAATACAACCCGAGAGGACCCGGGTTGTAAATATAATAGCCTGTGATATGTCATTGTGCTGATTTAACCATTCAATATCGCATTCTTTCTTACACTCAGTTTGGTTCTTAATTGTATTAACAACATTTCCCGAAAAGCTTTTAGTAGCTAGAATGCGGCGATATCAAATCAATCTGGGATTATTGGTTGTCAATTAATGCGGTTAATTCTTCGTGCGATTTTAAATATGGCTGCAAATTATTTGCAAGAGCTGGATTTTCAGTAGCATTTATACCTCCCAGTTGTTTAATCCTGGCAATGTCTGCCATTGCCGATTTCTTTTTCCCCAATTCTAATTTGCAAATTGCCAACATGGTAAGAGTGCTTTTATCGTATGGCTTATAGCGCGATGCAACTTCATAGTTGCGCAAGGCCTGTTGTGGCTTTTGTTTAACCAGTAATTTATTCGATCCCTTTATAAAAAACGCTTCCGCTTTTTTATCGAAATCTGATGCCGATGCATCTGAATTTGTTTCGCCTGTTTTAATCATAATTGCAATCTCCCGCTCCATGGCTGCAGGAATTCCATTTTGTCGGCCTGCTACCCACATGTCGTTGGTCATTTTCATCACCCTGATTACTTCCTTGTCAATATCGCGGGATACGCTATTAATAACCTCAAAATCGGACAGTTTCCCTGATGGATTAACAACGAACTTCACAACCTCTGTACCCTCCAGAATGGTTCCACTTGCCACGGGATAAACAAAGTTATCGGCAATAAATTTGTGTAGAGGATTTTGATCGTCGACGTTTTTAACAGCTGTAAATTTTGGTGGTGTTACCGCTACTTCTTCAAGTGTAAAAGGAGCAACATTTTGTGCATTTGCAAAGAAGGCTGCAAGCATGCAAATAAATAAAATTTTAATTGTTTTCATGACTTTGTGTTTTAATGTTAATAATAGTTTTCTTGTACTGTACACTCTTCTCCTTTCCTGTGTTTTTTAATTGTTTTATTCTTATTTCTGTTTTCATTTCTATTCTTCTGGGTGCAATTAATAATCCAGCATTCAATGTTTCGCGAGACTTACGGTGGGAATTGTCATTCGTTGGTTAGCTTATGCATTGATTTCGCAGTCTTCGCCAACAGATTTTTATCCCCATTTGTGTCATTTCCTATAAAATAATTTACTCTTTCATGCTCGTTCCATTCTTATTATATGTTTTCTTTTTTCTCCGGGGAAACCATGTGCTGGTGATATCACTTTGTTGTTTAAATTGTTGGGTAGAGCGGTTTTAAAGCCGGGTGCAAACAAAACTTATATACAAATGTACGGCGGATTGAAACTGAACTCCAACCAAATTTGATTCAAAAAAAAGCAATAATAGATCAAAAGGTATTTTATTCGGGATCGGGGTGTTATATGGATTCAGGTGAATTGAAAATATTCAGAAGGTTTGATGCCATATTCTTTCTGGAAACACTTTGAGAAATAAGAGGGGCTGCTAAATCCGGAGTCGAAGGCTATTTCCGAAATGTTACCACTTTTTTTTCGAAGCAAATCTTTTGAACGGTTTAACCGGTATTCTTTAATGAAGGAATTGGGTGATTGCCCCATTAGCGACATCATTTTTCGATAGATCTGTGATTTACTGCAGGCAAGTTCGTTTTGGAAATGGGAAACTTGAAGGTTTTGGTCTTTCCAATTTCTTTCCATGTAATTCATGAGAATAGTAATAAACTTCACATCGTCGGGCGATATCAATTTAATACCTTCTCCTTCCATAATACCTTTTCTGCCTTCGTTAAGATATAAATTTCGAACCTCGAGTGTCATCAGAATTTTCGAACGGGAAAGATAGCAAAGCCTTTTGGCCAGTTTTATGGTTTCAATGTATGCGCCTGGCTTATTGGTCTGCCGGACACAACCACTTAGTCCGGTTTTTATTATATGGCATTGGTCTTTTTTCCCCTCAAAGGAGTGAAAAGATTTGTTCATTTTCAAGGCACAATTAGTGGCAGCTGCCCCGGAATGAAATGCCACTAAAAATGATGATCCGGTTTGCGAAATAATGTTCCCGTTAAAACGATGGATCAATTCCAGTGCCGATTTGGAATAGAACTTTTTCACCTTTTGGGTATTAATCGTGTTAAGCTCATTGGTTTCAAATGTGGTTGCCATTATGGTTGTAAAAGCCGTATCGGAAACGTCGTCGATGTTAACCTTGTTGTCTTGTGTTGTCAGCAGCTCATTTAAGACAGTGTCTACAGTCTGTTGATCAACTTCTATAATTTGGTTGGGGATATCACCATGCACATGCTTGTGCATGGCCCGTATGCATTCTATGTTGGGAGCTTCAAATAAACAAAAGGCTGTTTTATTATTTTCATCGAACCAGTAGCTTATTTTACGACAATTGAATTTGTGTTGAACTTTTATGTCGTTAACATTATCCCGGGCAAACTCATCGGCTGAGACAGTGCCATTTAACTCGTGACGGTCGATGTATAGGGACATAGTTTTAATGTTTATTTTTTCATGTTTGGAAATGGGAGCCCACATTTGCAAACATTCTATTATATAATCTTTTCATGTCACGGCGTTGGTTTTGTAACGCGAGTACAAAGGAATTGTTCATTCGTGCAATTGTTGAAAACAGGAAATTAATTCGGCATTAACACTCCCGTATAAACGTAATGGATCTTAAGGGAACTCTTAATCTATAAATGTTTGAAATTACTTTTTTGTCCCTCAAATCGCCATCGAATTGATATTTGGGAAGGATTGTCCCATATTGAAGATGGTATTTAGCCTTGCTGATTTTGCAAGTAGTTGAACATCAAGCAAAATACCCTTCTGGCTTATTTCTTGTTTAGTAGTGAGACTCAAGGTTCAAAAATGTAAAATAATTGAGAGATATGAGTAGAATCAATCCCGGTCGTAATTAGGTATCAGGATAAATGAGTGAATGGATTGTTTCTTGCTTCGTAAAAAATAGAATTCCTGTTTTGATACTTCCTTCTCTTGCTACGAGATAATTCATAGCCAGGTGTGCGGAAGGTAAAAAATCAGGAAAATGAAAGTGTTAAAAAATAAAGGGATTAAAACCTGGGTAGAGCGAATTCTGTATTTATGATTGGTTTTGTGTTTAGGGGTTTGTAAATTATCAATCATCTTCAAAAAGCGTCCAATCGCTCTACCCTTTCCTTTTTTTCGTAAAAGCCATCCCCAAACGGAATGGTATTGTGTTTAATTTCCTCTCCAGGGTGTGTTCATGCTAAAGTAAAAGTTATTCAACTGCTCGTCTTTTAATGTTTAGAAACAACTTCACAAGATCTTTCAAACTTTACCGGTCATCTTAAGGCACTTGGTCTGTTGTAATCAATCTTTATTGTTATTTCGATTGTTTAAATGAGCTTGTTGGATGAGGATGTGCCGGATATTCTCTTTTTTTTCTGTTCCAATTTTCGTAATTTGAATACGTATTATGAAATTCTAATGCATATTTCTGGTTTAACCAAAATTACACGAATGAAAATTCTTCACTTGTTTCCTTTTGATTCTTCTTAGCTGATTTTTGTTCCGAAACTGCTCATGATATAAGTAGAGTAAGCACACCCAATTATTGCTATTGCCGGAGGTTTCATTATTAACTAAAAAGTACCATTATGAAAAGAATTGTATTATTAGGTTTGTTTACTGCATTTGTATTTTTTGTTAATGCCCAAACCAAAAACGGGACTGTTTACTCCGAACATCCTACTATTGAAACCACAAAATCATTAATGAAAGCCTTGCAGAACGGAGACCAGGATGGCTTTATGAGTTTTTTTGCCGACAGTGTTTATTTAGAAACCAACGGTGATGGCGAATTTGGTCCCCGGGAGGCAGTAGGGGGAATTGCAAAGTACTGGACGGCTTTTGATAATTTGGAAATTAAGGATGCTAAACCGGCTTATCCCGATGCCATTGAGTATAAGGAGGCAGGAACCTGGGTGCAGGACTGGCTGCTTTTTACGGGCACACATAAAAAAACAGGTATAAATGTAGAAGAGCGTTTCCATCATCTGTATCATTTTAATGAAGATGGGAAGATTGATGTTCTTATTGGATATTTCAATAACGATGTTTTCCAGGAGATTGGCAATAGCAGCCGAACTTTAGAAAACGGAAAAGTGTATATAAACCATCCTTATATTAACACCGTTCGTAAAGTTTTGAATGCTTTTGCTGCAAAAGATTTAGATGAGTGGAAAAGCTTTTTCAATCCGAAGGTTCGTTTTTGGGTTTCTACAATGAAAGATGGTGAGTTCAATACCTTCGACGAAGTAATTGCCCGTTTGGAAAAACAGTTTGAAGCCCAAAATCCTGTTAAATTTGTACAAAGGGGGTATCCCGATTGTGTATATTATGCTAAAAATGATTCTTATTCAGTGTACTCGTGGTGGACTATTAAAACTAAAAAAGACGATAAGAAACTGGAATATCCGGTAATGTTTACACATGTATTTGACAAGGATGGAAAAATTATCCAGGTATTCATTTATTATAGCACCAATCATTTCGAAGAGTAAATCTCAAAGCATTAATTCGCAATAGTTCCATTTTTTGGATGAGAAGCGATGGAGTTGCAGGTGAATAAAAAAACGGGACTGAAATATTTTTTTCAGCCCCGTTTTTTTATGTTATCATTTTTCTGTTTGATAACCGGAATTAAGTTCTTTCCCATTAACAAGATCAGGAAATCCCCGGCTATTTCTGCGTTATAGCTGTACCTGGATCAATTCGTGTTGAGAGCAAGTTGATGGAGTTACACGCGAATTTTCCTTTTTTTGCGTGCTCTTTTATTATCTCCTCGTTTTTAGCCCTGTAAACACAGAATATCTTATTCTCGGTAACATAGCTATGCAACCACTGAATTTCGTTTTGGTCCATTTTATTGAGCACATTACATGATGTAAGGGAGATTTCCTGGAGGTCTTTGGCTGTGAGTGATCCTGCACCCGGCACATCTCGTTCAATAACATAGGTATTTAATATTGCATGTACCTGTGCCGTAGTGTCTTTTGTGTTTTTGTTGCTTTGTGTTTCTTGCGCCAGAACCATTCCGGAATAGGTAATTCCAAGCACAATTAGAAGCACAATACCTTTTAAATTTTTCATTTTATCTGATTTTAAATATTCTGTTCTTTCAAAGTTCCTACGATTTACGCTGAAATGGTATAACAGATTGACCAAATGCTATCATTTCTGGGTCAGGGCAACGCATGGTTGGAAAGCATAAATGCCTGGGCGGTCTGCAATTAAGGGGCGTTGGGAGAATATGGGCGGGTGTGAGATTTTGTTCGGTAAAGTTATCTATTTGCACAATTTAGATAATCATATTCAGGCTGCAAATGTGAATCCTGAAGAGGATTTTAAATTTGTGGAAATTAGTTACCATCATACAAAAAAAGCCTGGTGGCATATACGTTTTCAAGAGAATACAGTGAAGCCGGTTATTCAAAAGTTTATGGATGAAGGGAAAACGGTAATAAAAGGCTGGGGGAATTCACTGGTAATTTCGCCCAATTCGAAAGCCTTCCCGTACAATTCCTATTCCTACGAACTATTCTCTTCGGTGGGTGATGCATTAAAAATAAGGAAGTTTGATTCGAGGCCGTTCCCGCAAGGTACTTTCGAGGAATTTAATGAAAATTACATATCGGGTGAGACCAGGATTTACCGCATTATTAAGGTGGTAAGTGCTAACTAATCGTAAGGGAAAACAGATTTGAAAAAGGCCTGATTTGCATAGTCCATGCAGATCAGGCCTTTTATTTGATTTTTGCACTTTTAATTTCCTGCATTTACCTTAATTACCGGTTTTAGCAGATAATTTCCGTTGCCTTGTTTAATCACCGATTTTTCGGCGTCGAAGTCGATGGTTAAACCTAATGTTTCGTCTTCAACCACGTTTGCATGTACATTA
>JBFEWU010000470.1:0-3294 GCA_041546215.1 Draconibacterium sp.
CTCCCTTTTCCGGATCGGCACCGCTAGTTTCGGTTTTCTCCACTGTTGCCACTGCTCCACCCAGTTCAAATGTAAATTCCTGGTCCATCGGAGGAGTACAGGTTTCATCGTTGCAGCTCATGTATTCCAGGTAACCTGATACCTTTGCCACCCCGGTAAATTTTACTTTTTGTGTAAATGACACTTCATTGGAAAACCATCTGAGATCCATTCCAAATGATTTATCAAACTCTTCAATTGGCTTTTTATTTGATGTTACTTCTCCAACAAGCTCTGCATTTTCAAGATTTTCAAAATAAAAGGATGTTTTAATTGGCCCACCATCTGGCAAATCGGTGGAATAAAGGTGCCACCCTTTGTCAATTTTAGCACTTAGAATTAGCTCTGATTCAGATTCGGAAATTTGTTTTTGCGAAAAACTCCATTTCACCGGATTAACTACCTGCGCACTGGCAATTAATACTGCAATCAGCATTGTAACCGTAATTAATACTTTTTTCATTCCTATAAGTTTATATAAGTCTTTAATCCATTTTTAAAACTAATGCCGGTTTAAAACGTAACCCGGCATTGCAAAGATATTTACATAAACAAACTTTAGTGAAGATCAGTTTAAAAAATCGATCTAGAATGGGATTGAAATAGGGACTAGGCCCCTTTGGCTTACTTTTGAAATGAATTATAATAATCGCTGGCTTCTTTTCTTGTACTAACATTTAACTGTCTGTAAATGTTATTAATATGGGTCTTAACGGTACTTAATTCCACAAAAAGATCTTGTGCAATTTCCTTGTTGGTCTTTCCTAAAGCTAAAAGTTCTAAAATCTCTTTTTGTTTTGACGTTAGGCCATCGATTAAATTAGCTTGTTCCAGATTTTGAAACTGCACCTTTTTCTTCTTATTCATATTTACCAGCAACCAGCCAATAAGAAAGAGTAAAAAAACAATAAGAATAAACTGTACAATCAATAGCCGGTCTTTCCATTTGGGTTGAACGCCAGGCATTTCACAAACCATCTCCCGAAAACCAACCAAAGACTCCAACAACTCAGCATATTCCTCGGCGTAATGTGAATTTGGAAATTGTAACTCCAATTTAGTCTGAAAACTAAAGTAGAACTCACTATTCCGAAGAAAGTCAGTATCTTTTTGATCCAAATGATAAAGTGCATATAAACCCACAAGTGCATTCTTCTCATTCTCAACAAAATTACGAATGTAATTTCCCATATCCATGGTCAGGAAATCTCTTTTGGCCTTGGCGATATCATTTGTAAACTGTTGCTTTCGTTTAGCTAATTCCTTATCAAAATTTAGAATAATGTTATTATCGGCAGATCCTAAAAGTTGATTCACAAAGAAAGTATTGTCTTCAACCCTGGCATCGATTTCAATTGCAGAATGCGGCCCCAATAAAAGGTGAATAAAATTCCTGTGGGCTGATGTATTGAACTCTACCGATGCGTTATTTCCTTTCACAAGGTATAGGCGGTAATATCTTTCTTCTTTAGGAATACTTGTGGTGCTAATTTTAAAAGTTCCATCAGGCTGTATAAAAGTTTCAGCAATTATAAAGTCGGGCGAAGCTACAAACAAATTCTCAGGTGAATTTAACGAAGCGAGATACACAACAGGCTGCCAATCGTCCTGTAGTTCGATTGTTCCTTTTATTTCCAAAGCCAGTGCCGGAAATGAAAGTAAAAGGGCAATAACGGTATGCAACAACCACCTGATTTTCATAATTCAAGTTAACTCCATGCGAAAATAAAAAAAAGCCGCTCTTTACAAGCGACTTTTCTTTTATAAAATAATTTCTTCCAGATTTTCGTCAAAAAAATGGTATTCCAGATAGGAATACGAACTAACAGCTTCAATATCTACCCATTTCAGGTATTTAAACAACCAATTGTTTCGTATACTTCTGAAACCTTTGGTTAAATAAGCTGCTATATAAGGGTGAACTTTCAGGTATAACTTCTTTTTGTTCAACTCTTTCAGTGCATATTTTACTTTGCCGTCAATTTCGTCGGCAAATAAAACAGTAGGTACAATTTTACCGGTTCCCTTGCAAGTCGGACAGCTTTCAGCTGTTTCAATGTTTTCCTCGGGTCGCACCCGTTGCCTTGTGATTTGCATCAGGCAAAACTTGCTTAACGGTAAAATATTGTGCTTGGTTCTGTCGTTGGCCATAATCTCCTTCATGTGTTCATTCACTTTCTGGCGATTGGCCGCTACATGCATGTCGATAAAATCAATTACTATGATTCCACCCATGTCTCTCAACCGTAATTGTCGTGCAATTTCATTACAGGCTGCCAGGTTCACTTCCAGGGCATTTTTTTCCTGGTCGTTTCCGGCACGTGCGCGGTTCCCACTGTTAACATCAATTACATGAAACGCTTCGGTATGTTCTACGATTAAATAGGCACCATCTTTAAAAGAAACCGTTTTCCCAAAGGAAGCCTTAATTTGCTTGTCAACCCCAAAGTGGTCGAATATGGGCTGGCGTCCTTTGTAATACTTTACAATTTTTCTTTTGTCGGCTTGAATGCTACCTATGTAATCGGCAATTTCGCTGCTGACCGATTGATCGTTTACAATAATACTGTTAAAGTCAGGATGATAAATATCGCGCAATAGTGCTGTTGTCCGGGCAATTTCGCCAATAACAAGCGATGGAGCCTGAACTCTGTGCAACTTGTGAAATGTAGTTTCCCACTTCTCAACGAGCCTTCTCAACTCCTGATCAAGTTCGGCAACTTTTTTACCTTCAGCTACTGTTCTGATGATAACCCCGTATTTGCGGGGTTTGATGCTTTGAATAAGTTTCTTCAGCCGGTTTTTTTCTTCGTTGGATTTAATTTTCTGCGATACTGATATTTTATCGCTAAAAGGCATTAAAACCAGGTTCCGGCCTGCAATGGAAATTTCCGATGTTAAACGTGGTCCCTTTGTTGAAATGGGTTCTTTGGCCACCTGGACCAAAATTTTCTGACCTACTTTTAACAATTCATTTACTTTACCTTCTTTATTAATATCCGGTTCTGAGTGAATCCGGGAAATGGAAGAAATTTTGTTTTTACGGGACGAAGCAATACGCAAAAATTTATTGAGTGTTGCAAATTGGGGTCCCATGTCGAGGTAATGTAAAAAAGCATCTTTACTGTAGCCTACGTCGATAAAGGCTGCGTTTAAACTAGGCATAATTTTCTTCACTTTGCCAAGGTAAATATCCCCGACAGCGAATTTTGCCCCGCTTCTTTCTCTACTTAGTTCAACAAGCTTTTTATTTTC
>JBFEWU010000499.1:0-3078 GCA_041546215.1 Draconibacterium sp.
CTGCTGTTCGTTTTCAAAATAAATCAAAAACAAACCATTGCGTTCATTCTCCTTTAACTTTGCCTGCAGATAGGGTTTCCCGTTTTTGAAGAATACCTGGTAATCACCATCTTGCTTTCCGTTCACCCATTCTGCTTCCTCCATCACCTCTCCTGTATCGTAGAACTTTAGCGAAATTCCATCCTTTATTCCATTTTTATATTCTTCTTCTGCAATTTTTTGCTTGTTTTTATAAATGCTCCAGGTGCCTGTTTTTTTCTGGTTCACATACTTGCCCTCTGCCACCTTTTTTCGCCACACGTCAAAGAGAACCGTACGTGCAGTATCTCCCTCATAAACAATTTCGGCTTTTACCTGCCCCCCGGGATGATACCTTGTCCACATGCCAACCGGCTTGCCGTCTTTAAACTGGCCTTCGTAGACCAGGCGTCCGTTGGCTTGTCTTTTTTCCCATTTCCCCTGTCTTAGCCCATGGGCATCAGTTTGGTTTAACTGGGAAAATGCCAGGCTTGGAAAAAACAATACTATAATTAACAGGATTCGCATGATTTCGCTTTTTTATAAAACGCGAATTTAGATAAATATTTTAGTTGGGAGCATAAAAATAGCCTCCCCTCAACGCAGAGACAATCCTCACCGGTATTTTACCAAATTCCAACTTATCTAATATACTTCTTTTGTTAATCGTTCCGTGGCTGTCATATAATAACGGGCAAAATTATCATCTTCCATAAATTCAGTCAGTTGAGCCCGCCAGTTTTCAGCTTCCTGGCTTAATTCCATAATTTTTGCCTTCGCAGTTACATCTTCCTGGTTTTCGCGTTGAGCTCTTATGGCCGGAATAAAATTGTCCATCCATGCTTCATACTTCTCCATTAATTCTTGTTGCTCCTTTGTTAAGGCGAACTCCTTTTTATTATTTAGTATTGTGGCCGAGAGTTTAGCCCCTCCAATTGCAACACTTCCCACAGTTAAACCCAGTGTGGATAAAAACTTCCTCCTTGTTTCTTCGTAATTGTTCATGTATATAATTATTTTAACACCCTGACTGTCAATTGCATATCTTTAATTTTAAATACTT
Source organism: Draconibacterium sp. (assembly GCA_041546215.1). GTDB lineage: Bacteria > Bacteroidota > Bacteroidia > Bacteroidales > Prolixibacteraceae > Draconibacterium. Next base: position 1,082 of record JBFEWU010000499.1, read on the forward strand.
ATTACCTGCGCTTTACAACGATAAGAAACTTTGTAATTTTTCCCACAAAGACGCCAATCTGTTTTGCGTCCCTGCGGTCCATATTCATATCCACTTGTCTTTGCTCTTTATTCTTTGTTCTTTGCTCTTTGTTCTTTCTTCACCATAATTCATATCACTCAATGGTGCAGCTTTCATTCGTTTTTAAGGATCTGTATTCAATCTGTTTCTATTAGAAACAGTTTTTACTTGATTTTGTTTTTTCGTTCAAATATTACTGGCTAAACATCTAAATTGCATATACTTAAACATGACTAAAACCTTTTTTATTTTCCATGAAAATTTATATATTTTGATCAAAACAACCTCATCTAAAAATTTATGAACAAAAGTCAACTACAGAATGAAATCCTGGCCATGATCAAAATGGTTTTCGAAGATGAAAAGGAATTGGAGAAAATACATGCATTTCTATTGGAGGAAATTTACCAGGAGCCTGAACCTGAAAAAATTCCTGAGAAATATAAAAAAGTAGTTTCCTCCATGGCAGATAGTTTAATCTCAGGATTAATATGTTATTTCAACCCCGACACCATTGAATTTGAAGATATTCCCGCTTTTATGATTGATCCCGATGAATATGAATTGAGAACCGGAGAACCGGAAGAGAGTATTGAGTTTAAATACAAAAGCTGGACGAACTTCGTTGAAATCGAGCCATTGGAATCATACGAATCATTTAAAATCATGGAATATTTTGTGAATGAAGTAAGTGACACCGGATTTCAAAATAAACTGATAAATGCACTTAACAGGAGAAAACCATTTGGTAATTTTAAATATTTGGTTGAAAATTCTGATTACAGGCAACAATGGTTTGATTTCCGCCAGGCACAATATGAACAATATGTTTGGAATAGTATTGAATTAAGTGTAGAATTTAAATCATAGATAAACGTATCCGTCCATTCAAACTGGCCAGGCAAAAACCCGTTTGTTGATGGTAGCGGTTACACTGATTATAAATTTTTTCAGTGTTTTTGTTCTATAAGTCTTTTAATACATACGATTTGCCTTTTATAAATTTCAATTCCTTCACCTTACCCCGGTATTTAATTTTATATGGCTTGTCTGAAGAGGGAGTAATTACGGCAGCAACCATTTTCCCATTCTCCCATTCTATGTCTACGACAAAACCTCCCCTGGCACAGAGTCCTTTTACTTTTCCGCTTTTCCATACATCAGGAAGTGCAGGCAAAAGTTCTATCTCGTTGTTATGGCTTTGAATAAGCATTTCGGCCACTCCCGATGTATAGCCAAAGTTTCCATCGATTTGAAAAGGCGGGCAGATGTCAAAAAGGTTCTCATACATAACAGCGCTCTTGCCTTCTGCAAGGCCTGGAACGAATCTTCCCGGTCGTTATCATCCCTGTACCACACACTGCTTTCATTGAGCATGATCCGCTCTTTCGCCACACCGCCAAACACCATTCCCCCCAGTCTGCCATTACCAATGGGCAATGCTTTCATCCAGTCGTCACCGGCAGGCTGGCTGTACCAGAGTCTAAGGTCTGAATGAAGCTCTTTTTCGACTGGAGAGCAGGAGCTAAGAAATATACCTGCAAAAAGCACACAGACACCAATTTGTATTCTGCAGCCGATAACGGTCTTAATCACAGGATTTTCCCTGAATATGTCTAAAAATTTCATTGGTCTTTACTCTTTATTCCTTGTTCTATATTCTAATCCTCCTACATCCTAATCTTCCTATTCCGGTTGTCTTCCGTCTCCGGTCTTCGGACTTCGGTCTTTTCCGTTGTCATGTTTTCTGAAGATCCGAAAATCTGAATATCTGAAAATCCTGTATAATCAATTTCAGTTGTCTTTACTCTTTGTTCTTTGTTCTATATTCCAATCCTCCTATATTCTAATCTTCCAATTCCGGTTGTCTTCCGTCTCCGGTCTTCGGACTTCGGTCTTTTCCGTTGTCATGTTTTCTGAAGATCCGAAAATCTGAA
>JBFEWU010000420.1:0-3885 GCA_041546215.1 Draconibacterium sp.
AACGCCACCATTTCAAACCACTTACCAGTTGCGCCGATTGAGCGTAACGCTCATATACCCAGGGCGTTGCCCTGGGCTGTTGCTTGCCGCCCCTTCAGGGCTTTTCGTATTTCAAAACATATCTTTGGAGCAAACAATTGGCCCGAACCACCAGATGATCGTCCTGCCCTTCCAGAAGGGAAGGATAAGAGGAAGGGTTACCTGCCCAATAATATCCCAGTGTTCCGTTGCTCTTACAAAAGTGCAAGCCTTGTTTTTGTTTAAGGTGCTGAGAACTAATTGGATATTTTTGAACGCTTAACAATTGTTTGATGTATAATCCATGAAAATTACCTAAAAATCATGTATTTTTACATTTTGTTTGTGCGAATATTTTGTTGCTTTGTAAACGAAATTTCAACCGGATTCAGTTTATCAAAAGAGTGAGCAAGGTTGAACGGCAAAAGAGAAATTTAAAACGTAAAAAAAATAAAACAGATGGCAAATTATTTCAATTCAATTCCCTTAAGGATTCAATTAGAGCAATTGGGAAAATGTGATTTTATGGATGAATCAGAATTTTCTGATGGTGTTAAAAAATTAACAGGTAAAAAAATTGTGGTGCTTGGTTGTGGTGCACAGGGTCTGGCACAAGGATTAAATATGCGCGACAGCGGTCTGGACATATCCTATGCCATCCGCCAGGTGGAAATAGATGAAAAACAGATCTCTTACCAGAATGCCACAGACAACAATTTTGAGGTAGGTACTTTCGAGGAGATGGTTCCACAGGCTGACCTGGTTCTGAACCTTACTCCGGACAAATACCACACCCCGGTTGTGAATGCCACTGTGCCCCTGATGAAAGAAGGCGCATGTCTGTCGTATTCCCATGGATTTAACATCGTGGAAGAGGGCATGCAGATACGCCCTGATATTACTGTAATTATGGTGGCGCCAAAATCTCCTGCATCGGAAGTTCGTGCTGAGTTCCTTCGTGGATTCGGGGTGCCAACACTTATTGCTGTTCACCGTGAAAATGATCCCAATGGTGATGGCCTGGAAATTGCCAAAGCCTATTGCGTGGGAACCGGCGGTCATAAGGCTGGTGTTCTTCACTCTTCGTTTGTTGCCGAAGTAAAATCGGATTTAATGGGCGAACAAACCATTCTTTGCGGTGTGTTACAAACCGGTTCCATCCTTTGTTTTAACAAAATGGTTGAAAAGGGAATCGATCCGGGTTATGCCTCAAAACTGGTACAGTACGGTTGGGAAACAACTACTGAGGCCTTAAAACTGGGCGGTATTACACATATGATGGATCGCTTGTCGAATCCTGCAAAAATTGAAGCTTTTAAACTGGCCGATGAATTAAAAACCATCATGCGTCCCTTGTTTGAAAAACACATGGATGATATTATGGACGGTACTTTCTCGTCGACGATGATGGAAGACTGGGCTGCGGGCGACAAAAACCTATTGCAATGGCGTGCCGCTACCGGTGAAACGGCTTTTGAAAAAACTCCGGCAACTGATGTGGAAATTAGCGAGCAGGAATATTTTGATAAGGGAACGCTTATGGTTGCCTTTGTAAAAGCCGGTGTTGAACTGGCATTTGACGTGATGGGCGAGGCAGGTATTAAAGCCGAGTCGGCCTACTACGAATCCTTGCACGAAACCCCGCTGATTGCAAATACCATTGCACGTAAAAAACTGTTCGAGATGAACCGGGTGATTTCTGATACTGCCGAGTATGGATGTTACTTGTTCGATCATGCCTGTAAGCCTTTACTGGCTGATTTTATGAAGAAAATTGACACCAGGGTTATTGGCGAAAACTTTAACGAAGGCATTGACGGACACGTAGATAACAAAGAATTGATTGAAATTAACGACGAAATTCGTTACAGCGATGTGGAAATAATTGGTGCCGAGTTGCGCGAGGCAATGGAAGCAATGGAAGCGATTATCTAACGAACATATATATAAATTGCAAAAAGTGGCTCTATCATTTGATGGGGTCATTTTTTTTGGGTGCTATAATCCGCTCCCCCCAGTAAAATGGCTTTGTCATCCCAACGCGCAGCGAGGGATCTTTTCGATGTTAAACAAACACCATTAATATGAATTACACGATGATCCCTGTATTGAAGCAAACTTTTTAATTAGTTTTGCGAAAACAAGGATGGGCTTCACCTTGTTTATACTTAAAAAGAACACATATGATTGAATATATTCAGAAATATTTTGATGAACTCTGGTTTTTACTTTTGGAAATGGCACCCTGGCTATTGCTGGGATTGATTTTTGCCGGCTTGTTAAAAGTATATTTTCCCCAGAAACACATTGACAAATACCTGGGAAAGTCGAATTTTAAATCGGCGTTGAACGCATCGCTGCTGGGTATTCCCATGCCCTTGTGTTCGTGTGGTGTAATTCCAACCGGTATTTCCTTTTTTAAAAACGGGGCCTCAAAGGGGGCAACCAATTCATTCCTGATTTCAACCCCACAAACCGGAGTGGATTCCATACTGGCAACCTATTCCATGCTGGGCTGGCCCTTTGCCCTCTTTCGTCCGATTGTGGCTTTTTTCACCGGTGTAATGGGAGGGGTGCTCACCAACTGGCTCATAAAAGAAAAACCGAAAGCGGCATCTCCCTTTGCGGGTTTTAAGCTGGATGTGGCGGCCGTGGAAGGAGCTGAATCGTGCGATGATGATTGCGGATGCCATGTAAAGGAAGAGGATAACAGGCCTTCCCTGGTTCGTGCTGCCGATTATGCCTTTATTGAATTGTTACAGGATATTGCCAAATGGCTGGTCATTGGTTTTCTGGCGGCAGCCTTCATTTCGGTGGTTTTGCCAAACGATTTTTTTAGCCGGTTCCAGGGATTGGGTTTTCTTGAAATCCTGGTCATACTTTTGGCTTCGGTACCCATTTATATTTGTGCCACAGGTTCCATTCCAATTGCTGCGGTGCTCCTGATAAAAGGTGTTTCACCCGGTGCAGCCCTGGTCTTTCTGATGGCCGGCCCTGCCACCAATGTGGCTACCATGACCGTTCTGGGGAAAACAATGGGACGAAAATCGCTGGTAATTTATCTTGCAACGATCATTGGCGGTGCGATTCTTTTTGGTATGCTTACCAATTTGCTGATACCTGCCGACTTTATTCTGAGTAAGGTCATGCATATTCATGGCGACGGCAGCGATCACGAAATGCTCCCGATGTGGCTGCAACTGTTTTCTTCGATCCTGCTTTTGGGACTGATCCCCGGCGGATATTTCCTGCAAAGCTATCAGAAGAAAAGAAAAATGACAGCCTCTCAGGGCAGGATCATAAACGTTGAAGGAATGACCTGCTCGCACTGCGAAGCCAATGTGAAAAACAATCTTGAAAAAATAAAGGGCGTAGTTTCGGTACTTGCCAACAATAAAACGAATACGGTAAAAATTACCGGAGGAGAGTATAAGTTGGAAAAGATAAAGGAAACGATTACCGGCCTGGGGTATAAAGTTGTTGACTAAGTCGGCTCGCATCATAACAAATATTTTTCCTAACTTGGGAATGCAAGTGAAGACGGAAGACCGGAGCTCAAAGCTCAAAGCTCAAAGCTGAAAGGAAGACCGAAGACGGAAGACCGAAGCTGAAAACTCAAAGCTGAAAGCTCGAAGGAAGAACGGTTCAAGTTGGGCCTGGAGCTGATAGGGTGAGATCGCTTCGTTCGTTTCACTCACTCGCGAAATCGTGCTCCAAACAGAGATTGGAGCAAGTGACTTGGGCTCACCTGCTGAATATTAATGAACGAATTTAAAAGTCTGAAAATCTGAAAATCCGAAAATCCAGATATCCTGTATCATGAACACTGATCACTGCGTCTTTACTCTTTGTTCTTTGTTCCTTGCT
>JBFEWU010000163.1:0-10190 GCA_041546215.1 Draconibacterium sp.
ATGTATAAAAATTAGTACCATGCAACACATAGTACCATAAAAAATCCAATTTTGTTATTTTGTACTTTGTAAAAGCCATGTAATGAGGCAGATAGGCTTTAAAATAAATTTTAAAAAAAAATGAGGGAAAAGTAAATTGCAAAATGCATTTAACAATATGTTGTAAATATTCTACGCTAAAATCCAAAAAATAATTTTTAAATAGTGCTAAACAGCCGGTAAAGATTCTTATTTTTTTGAGCAATCCGGGTTTTATTTGTTTGAAATTGGTTGGCACAACTTCCACCCTGGATTCAGTTTCCAATTTTGAACTCAATGGAAGAATAAGACCCGGAATGTTAAAAAAACAGCTAAATACATCTTTTTTTATGCATCGAAACCAAACATTTATAGCCTGTTGCTGTTTTTTAAACAGGATTTCTTAATTTTGCGCCGCTTTATTGGGAATAATTGAAATGAAACAGCAACAAATTGATATAATGTTGGAGGAAAAGGGTTACATCGATGAAACGATTGATCCGAATATTAAATTGGCGGAAGAAATTAAGCGCTTAAAAAGGGAAAAAAATGCGATTATCCTAAGTCATTATTATACGGAGGGACCTTTACAGGATATTGCCGACTTTGTAGGCGACAGCCTTCAATTGGCCCAGGCAGCAGCGAATACCGACGCCGAATTGATTGTTTTTGTTGGCGTGCATTTTATGGCCGAAACGGCAAAAATTATTAATCCGGGCAAAAAAGTAATTTTACCCGATCTGAAAGCGGGTTGTTCGCTGGCTGAATCGGCACCGGCTGATAAATTTGAAGCTTTTAAAAATAAATATCCCGATCATAAGGTCATTACCTATATTAATGCCACTGCGGCTCTTAAAACCTTGTCCGACATTGTTTGTACTTCGGCGAATGCTGCAAAAGTTGTGGATAGCTTCCCCAAAGATCAAAAGCTGATTTTTGGTCCCGACAAAAATCTGGGTGGCTACATCAACAGTATTACCGGTCGGGAAATGGTATTGTGGGACGGAGCCTGCATGGTACATGAGCAATATTCGGTAGAAAAAATTGCAGACCTGATGGACGAGCATCCCGATGCTGAATTTATTGCTCATCCTGAATGTGAAAAACCGGTGTTATTATTGGCAAAACACATTGGTTCAACAAGTTCCTTGTTAAATTATGTTCAAACAAGCCATGCTCAAAAGTTTATAGTTGCCACAGAAAGTGGCATATTGCATCAGATGACGAAGGCGTGCCCCGATAAGATATTTATCCCTGCGCCTTCCATTGATTCAACATGTGGTTGTAACGATTGTGAGTACATGAAGTTGAACAGTTTGCAAAAACTGTACATATGCATGAAATACGAACAACCGGAAATAACGCTTCCTGAAGAAGTGATTGCGCAAGCACAAGTTCCGATTCAACGAATGTTGGATCTCTCTAAATAGTAAAATTACGGTTCTAAGCTCATTTAAAGTGTGCTATGCCATGCCCTGAAACTTTTCGGGCATACTGGGTTCTACGGCTAAGATACGCGACTTTCATAGTTCTTCACCTTCGCTGCAGGGAAGTTTACTGCGCAATCAATACAACCGAATCGGTCGCTACAACATTTTCAGCCAAAAGATTTTGCCTTGAAACTTCAATGGCACGTATAAGTGTCTTATCTATTTTCTGAATAATCGGATAAAAACCTTCTTCGCCAATTATGTTCCGGGCCACATAAGCTTTTATCTGGGTATTTATTATTTTTTTTGATAGCTTCAGTCCTTCGGCATCCTTTTTAATCCCTTTTTCTTCGGCATATTTTACAAATTCGTCGAGTACATTGTTTTTGTCCAGGTATACTTCAAATTCTTCTGCACTTGTAAACGAGGAAAGCACACCGCGATGCTGGTCGGCATAGGCATAGGCAAACCTGTAAATCAGCCCTTTTCGAAATATATTTGTGAAATACTCTGAGTTACCTGTGGTGTCAACGGGCACAAAGAAATCGGGCATAATGCCGCCGCCACCATATACAATGCGTCCGCCTTTTGTTTCGTATTTCAGCGAATCGACAAAATGGACACTGTCGGCAACCAACTGCTCCATATTGTGAAAACGCTCGTAAATGTTTTCGTAATATTCCTCATTCCCTTCTTCGTACGAACTCTGAATACAACGTCCGCTGGGAGTGTAAAAGCGTGCTACCGTTAAACGTAAGGCTGATCCATCCATTAACGGAATTTGTTCTTGCACCAATCCTTTTCCGAAAGAGCGCCTGCCGATAACAATTCCGCGGTCGTTATCCTGCATGGCTCCCGCAAAAATTTCACTGGCCGACGCCGAAAATTCATCAATCATTACATAAACTTCAATATCGGTAAACGACGTTTTTGCCGATGCATTATAGGGTTTTCGCGGCTGATTAATTCCTTCTGTATATAAAATTGGTTCACCTTTTTCCAAAAATTCGTCGACCATACGAAGTACTCCAACCAGGGCTCCACCCGGATTATTCCGTAAATCAACAATTACTTTCCCGGCTCCCAAACCATCCAGTTTATTCATGCCTTCCATAAACTCGTCGTAAGTGGTATTGGCAAACCGGCTTATTTTTATAAACCCGGTTTTTTCATCAATCATATACGAAACATCAACACTATAAATGGGAATATCGCCGCGGGTAATTTCAAATTCAATTTCATCGTCGTAATCTTTACGAACCACACCAACCCGAACTTTCGAATTTTTTTCTCCCCGAAGCAAAGTCAAAACCGTGTTGTTTCGAACATCAACGCCGGCAATTATCGAGTCGTTAACCCGAACGATGCAGTCGCCGGGCAAAAGACCAACTTTACTGGAGGGGCCACCCGAAATCACTTCAACAACCCGAACGGTATCTTCCTGAATGGAAAACTGAACTCCAATTCCGGAGAAATTACCGCGCATTTCTTCCTGTACTTCCTGCATGTCGCGGGCAGGAATGTAAGAGGTGTGCGGATCAAGATTTTTTAGCAACTCCGGAATCGTTTGCTCGACAATGCTCCCAATGTTCACACTATCAACATAACCCTTATCGATTAAATCGAGAATGGTTGAAATTTTGTTGCTTTGGCCCATTCCAAAGCCGTTAAAAACAGGCTGGCTGTTTTTATTGAGCATATTCCCAATCAGAATTCCCATCGCTACCGAAACAGCGATTAATGTTGGAAGTATTATTATTGTTTTCTTATTCATGGTTTCAGCTTAAATATCTACCTGCTCTACCTCAATATCGGCACGTTTTAACAGGTTAATTCCGTCTTCTAATCTATAACTCTCGGTAAAAACAACACGTTTAATTCCGGCCTGAATAATCAGCTTCGAGCACTCCATGCAAGGCGAAGAAGTAACATAAAGGGTTGAACCATTACTGCTGTTTCCCGACTTGGCCACTTTTGTTATGGCATTTGCCTCGGCATGCAAAACATAGGGTTTGGTTTGGTCGCCTTCATCCTCACAAACATTCTCGAAGCCCGATGGAGTACCATTGTAGCCATCCGAAATTATCATCTTGTTTTTTACGATTAAGGCGCCAACCTGGCGACGTTTACAGTATGAGTTTTGCGACCAGATATCAGCCATTTTTAAGTAACGCTGGTCGAGTAACTGTTGTTTTTTATCTTTTGCCATCTTAACTATTGTTTCGTAATGGGTATTCTTTTCCCGAATAGATTACAAATGTAATATTGATTTTAAATTATGCTTCAATTATAACACTCAGAATTGCTTAGGGTTTGAATTTAATCCGGTTTATGCAATTCTTCTTGATAATTAAAGCAAAAAGGGGATCACCCGAAAAAGTAGGTGGAGTAAATTTAAAATGATTCCAATTGCTATATCTTAAATTCAATGAAAAGACGAAGCTGGAGAGCAATTACAATCGAATTCCGCAAAACCTTGATCCGAAGGAGTGGCCTCTTTGGATTGAGCAAGTAATCAAAACAAAAGCCTAGAGAGACCGGGAAGTTCCGAGGGACTGAGGAAATCACCCGGCCGAACTTGGGTTTTGTGAAGATTAGTTGTGAAGAGCCAAAGGAGCCTTGACTTTTCTGCATACTCTTTGGGTCAAGCCAAAGAGTATGGCCCCCGGCAGGGAAAAGCCTAATTAATTTTGCTATGCGCTTATTTTTCACTCAAGATCCAATCTTATAGATTAATTTATTTTTTGCTCCACCGGAAATTTCACGTGATCCCAAAAAGGTCATGAACGACCTTGCGTCAAAGCAAAAAAAACGCCGCATATAGCGGCGTCCGAATTCATGGAGTACATTTGAGTTATTCTTTAATCAATAACCAAACATCGGAATATTTCGGGAAAGCCTGACGAACCTGTGATACCCGGCTGCGTGCCTCGGTTTCGCTTTTGTACGAGTTTACGCAAACGCGGTAATAACCTGTTTCGCTATGAAGAATGATAGGAGTAAATCCTTCATCGACTAAAGTAGTTCGGTAATTTTTTGCATTATCCAGTTGGCCAAATGAACCGATGATTACGAAGAAAGTATTTCCTGCATTTGCCGATTGCTCACTCTGGCTTGTAAATGAAACTTGTTCTTTGCGCACAGCAATCGGTTTTGTCTCAACAACAGGATTTGTCACTGGTTTCGCTGTTATCGGGGGTGCTTCCGGAACGGTAAAAACTTTCGTTTCGGCAGTATTATCGGCGGTGTATTCTGACTCGGCCTGGGCAGGTTTTTGCAATAATTTACATCCTGATGCCAGAACTGATAAAATGGTTAAAAGGAATATTAATTTTTTCATCGTATTAAAATTTAAAGTTTTCAAAGGTATTTGATGCTCCGTTAGAGGGCCTTTTGGGCCTTCGGGCTAACTCCCATGTACGCCTGCCGGCAGATAGTAATGCTCGTTTTTTTGGATTAATGTTTTCTGTTTTCTTGCTGAACGAAGATAGGGATTTGACCAATTCCGTACTACAAATTCAGCACAAGTTTTGCACAGCATGTTGTTTGCAACTGATAATTATTAATTGCAAAAAGCACTTATCCTTTACATTTTGCCCGGGCGCCGCCACCACCAAAAAATAGCATCACTCCTAGCAGGTAACCAAAGTTGTACCATGCTCCCGAGTTGGGGAATGCATAAATTTCATAATCGGTAAAAAGGCTGGCGATAAAGCTAAACACTAAAATAAATCCATGAAGCAGGCCTTTCAGAAAGCCTGGAGGATTATCCATGTTTTGCATCGTTTGTGTGGCACATCCGCTAAAGATTACAGCAGCTGCTAAAACTACCGGAAGAAGGGAAATCAGTCGTTTCATAAGACAATAAATATTTTTAAAGTTAACATCAATTTGATAACAGGCAAAGACAAATTCGGTGTTATTCCTGAATAATATCCTTTAAGAAAGAAACAAAACCGGGATTGTTATATTCTGAATTCAGCATAACAAAGTGCGGATTTATCATGTCAGGTTTGTTATAAGACATCACCTCAAAAGTATCTTGCCGGAAAACCAGGCCACCAAATTCTTCTACCATTAATTGTCCGGGAGCCGTATCCCACTCCGAGCACGGCCCGGCCTTCAGATACATATCGGCATTTCCCAAAATCATTTGCACTTGCTTTTTCGAACTGCCGCAATGTTTAATCTCGACCAAATAGTATTTTTTAATTTTTTCGATCAGCTCGGCTTCGCGGGGTTTAAAAAATGAGCGGCTGGCGGCAATACGAATTGTGTCCGATTTTTTATCATTTTTTTGAACCTTCATCATTCGTCCCTTCCTGTCAAACTGAAAGATTCCTTTTCCTTTTTGGCAGTGCCAACCCGTTTCAATTAATGGCTGGTATATCCATCCGGCTTCGGGCCGGTTGTTTTTCATCAGAGCCAGGTTGATACAAAACTCGCCATTCTGTTTTATGAATTCTTTTGTTCCGTCAAGGGGATCAAGCAAAAAATATTGCTTCCAGTTTTGACGCAGTTTATAAGCGGGAATAGTGTTCTCCTCATCAAGAACAGGAATATTTGGGAAGAGTTTTTTTAGACCCTCGTTAATAATTTTGCTGGATGCCTTATCGGCGCGGGTTACCGGCGAATTGTCCCTTTTCAACTCAGCACTGAAGTCATTACTTTCGTACACTTCCGTAATTGCTTTTCCGGCATCGGCCAGAATTGAAAATACTGAATTGAATTGTTGTTCTTTCATCGGGTTTCGCCTTAGGTCCTAAAATTAAGCATCTCATTGTTCTTTGGAGGTTTAAAACAAAAAAATGGAAGGCATTTAAATGTTTCTTCACACATGCAACAGTGAAGTCTCCAGAAATCAGTAAATTGAATGCTGAATGAAACGAGTCCCGTTGTGTCGGAACGAGTTCCCGCATAGCCCCATAGGCTCCGAAGGGATACCTTTGGTGGACTCCGATGTAGGATGCCTTTGGCGCATCTTATGTCATAGAAAACAAACAATTTTAATAAGATGAAAATCTGGAAATCTAAAAATAGAAATCGGGAAGCTGCTGTTGCAGGACAATTTTACCCCGGCACAAAAGAGGAACTTACAAAAGAACTTGAAATCTTATTTGAAGAAGCGGGAGAAAGAAAAGATAGTTTCTATCCCTTGCAAGCCCTTATTTCGCCCCATGCCGGCTACATTTTCAGTGGGAAAGTAGCAGCATCAGCATTTAAGCAACTACCCGATAATGCCGACTATAAGCGTGTTTTTGTGTTGGCATCGAGCCATCATTATCATTTTAAGGGCGCTTCTGTATATACCCTTGGCAATTACGAAACTCCACTGGGCGAAATTGAAGTGGACAGTAAGTTCGGGAAGAAACTGTTGCTGGAGTCTGAGGCATTTATCGATAAACCGGAAGCTCACGAAAACGAACACAGCCTGGAAGTACAGCTGCCTTTTTTGCAGCACAAACTGGGCAGCCATTTCAAACTTGTACCAATAATTTTAGGAACCAACAGTGCTGCGGATTGCAGGAAATTGGCGGAAGCCCTGAAACCCTATTTCATTGGCGAGAATTTATTTGTCATCAGTACCGATTTTTCTCATTTCCCGGATTATGATGCGGCCAATAAAATTGATCTTCTGACCGCACAATCCATATGTAAGAACGATCCTGAGAACCTGTTGCATACATTGAAAAACAATAAATCATTTTCGCTTAAAAACCTGGCCACTTCACTTTGCGGGTGGACATCGGTATTAACGCTTCTTTATCTAACTAAAGGGCGGGAATATGAATATGTTGAAATTAACTATCTGAATTCGGGTGATGCCAAACTATACAGCGACAAAAAACGTGTGGTTGGTTATTGGGCAATAGCAGTTTACCACAAGAACATGCCGTTTACCATTTCAGAAGAAGAAAAAAGGGAGATACTTGAAAAGGCCAGGGAATCGATAACAAACTATTTGCGCACAGGGAAGAAGGACAAATTAATTGGGGCAAAAACAAGCGGTATTTTGAAGGAGCAAACGGGGGCTTTTGTGAGTGTTTATGTAAAGGATGAACTCCGTGGTTGCATTGGTGGTTTTGCCCAGGAAAAAAGCTTAAACGAAATCATCCAGGAAATGGCAGTTTCTGCAGTTTGTGATAAAAGATTTGAGCCTGTTAAGCCTGAAGAACTGGAAAATATGAGACTGGAAGTTTCGGTGCTATCCCCTCTGAAAAGAATAAATTCGGAGAAGGAGATTGAACTTGGCAAACATGGGATTTACATAAAGCATGGCTTGAACTCGGGAACATTTTTACCACAGGTCGCGGAAAAGACAAACTGGGATGTAAATGAATTTCTGGGCCGGTGTTCGCGCGATAAAGCCGGCCTGGGCTGGGAAGGCTGGAAAAGGGCTGAACTCTTCACTTATGAGGCTATTATTCTAAAAGAACCTACGAACTAAATACCTCTTTTAAAACGTTTAAGGATTTTATCTCACCCAAATCGTTAAAATGAAGTTGATAGTAATCCAGTAAGGTAGATAAGAGGTACTCGCGCATACTTCTGGAGATTTTTAGTTGATGCAACTGGTTGATCTTCAATTCCGACAGCTGAATCACATATTCAGTTGCTTCTTTGTGGGCATACATGGGGTGCGGTGGTTCAAATGGAACAATTGCTCCTTTTCTCATGTCGAACCAGCCTTCAAAACCAACCTTGCTGGTGTCGGGTAGAAAGCCCATATATTCGCTTAATCGTAACAAGAAGAAGAGGTGAAAATTGGGCCAGCCCTCTTCCATTAAATCGAAATAGAGAAGCGCATTTTTAATGAAATCAAAGAGTTCGGGATAACTTTCCTGTTCGTGTATGGTTTTGTAGAGTATTTCGGCCAGAAATATTGCCTGTGTTGATTTGGTAATATCGAAGGGAATATTCTGGTAAACCCTGTTGCTTTTCAAGGATTTAATGCGCTGAATATCGCGGCTTTTTTTCTGATAAGCTTCAATATCGACTAAAAAAAGCGGCTGCAACAGGCCTGCCTTATTTTTCGATTTACGGCTTCGCGAAGCGTTTACAATATAACTTTGCCGACCGTACTCGCGGGTGAAAATAGTGGTAATTACGCTGCTTTCGCCATATTTTATAAAGTGCAATACTATGCCTTCGGTAGCAACTTGCATGTGTTAATTTATAAAAAGCAATTTTGTGATCTGGGTTTCTTCACCATTTTTATCGTTACAAAAAACCAGGTAAACTCCTGTTTTCACACGATTTCCGTTCAGGTTTTTACCATCCCAAACGGCTTGCCCGCCAAGAGAAGTGGCGTGGTAAACCAGGTTTCCGCTTATATCGGTAATTTTCACATCTGTATTTTCAATTAAACCGGCAATTGTAACCGGGCCGTCGTAGTTTTCCCGTACCGGATTCGGATAAGCGTAAACGTTGTTGTAGCTCCCTCGGCCACCTGTCGCCTCACCCTGGTACGATATTAATCCTTTATCAGTACCAAAAAAAACTTCTCCATTCTTTTGGTTGATGGTTATGGTCATGATATTATTGGAGAGCAAAGGACTGTTGTCGGATGAAAAATGAAGAATTTCTTGCTCTCCATTTTCCGAAACCAAAAACACACCTGAATTTTTGGTTCCCAACCATTTTCGATTCGCGCCATCGACTGCAATGGCCGTCACCGTTTCGGTTTCCAATAATGGATGATAAATTCCATCGTTTAAATCGAGCCCCGGCTGTGTGGCGTAAAATGGTTCGGTATCCCAAATCCGGGAAGGACGGTTGTACACCGCAACTCCTTTTGATGTCCCTATCCAAATTGCTCCTTCAATATCTTTAGCAATGGAATAAACATCATTCATGCGTGTGGTAAATTGTTCGTTTCCGTTGCTAAAGTATGAAGTGACAAAAAGCCGTTTTTTTTGTGCTCCTGTTTTGTCAACCACATAGGCATCGTGTCCTCGTGGCACCAAAATCCATTTGTCATCGTTTTCGCTTATTACCATTTGGCCCACATTATATTGGGTTACTCCTTGCAGGGAAAACGATTCCCAATCGCCGCCGGGTGTTAGCTTGTGCAGGTTATTAGTTACCAGGCTGTTGGTTATCCATAGATTTCCCTGCGAGTCGAAATCCAGGGCGCCAATGCGAACAAATGGTTCGTTGGGTTGCCCCGGCAAGGCTGTTTCAAGCGGACTATTATGATTGTTAAAGCGTTGAACAAATTCATCATTTCTAAACTCCAGTACTCCACCTCCCCAACTTCCAACAAAGAAATGGTTTTTGTCGGCCGGATCAACAGCCAAACATACCAGATCATGAAAACCGCTTAACCCGGGTATTTCTTTTTTGCTGAAATTGGTCCACTCTCCTGAACGAAATCGTTGAAAACGAGGAGCTTGCCATAGGTTACCCCAGATGTCATTTCGACCTCCGGGTGTTACCCACACATCGGAATTATCGGAATACAGAAAAAACACATTGTTATCCATTGGCCCATCGGGATAGAGCGTCTCGAATACCTCTCCGCTCAACTTCACCAAGGCATGATTGTAATCAGCTATCCATATTGAATTATCAGAGCTGATGGATGCACTACGTGGTTTGATCGCACTTACTTGCTCATCCCCAAACTGGTATGAATTAATTTTGCCTGCCATTGTATTTTCGGCATCGAAAATAACAAGTTCAGACTCTCCGGTAATTAACAAGTAGTTATCTGCTGATTTAAGGTCAAGTACGTTATCC
>JBFEWU010000340.1:0-5029 GCA_041546215.1 Draconibacterium sp.
TAGAAATAATCAACGATATAAATATTAGTAAATTTATGTTCATTATACTAAATTGGCTGAACCTAGGATAAAATACTATTACGTTGGCGGTCAGCTTAAAAAAGGTGTAAGCTTCCCCAAAAAGGATTTAAAGTTTCTTTCCGGAATGTATCTTTTGAGGTAAAAGAAATATTAGACAGAGTTAGTGAGTCTCGGAAAAAAATATTAAAGAGCCTATTATAATGTAATATCCATTAAGGTATAATAGACATTCAAATCCTACATCCTTCCAATGGTGTTCTTAAAGAATCTGAACTACCACATTCAGGACATTTGTAAAACTCATTTTAAAACGCAGTTCTTCCTGCTTTGCCCGGCATTCTTTCTGTGATAGCGTTTGTTACTGCCGCCACACTTCCACAGTTAAAGCTATACTTACCCCGATTAATGATGCCTCTTTATTAATATTGCCATATAACTGTGATGAGAATCCAACAGTTGATCCAGTAGTTACCCATGCTACTTCATAAGCAAAACCATATACATTATCGAAATCAATTTCTGACGATCCAGAAGCATTTAACCTGTTACCTCTTACCAACCCAATTCCAATTCCTGCTGTTAACTGTGATCCGTTATAAGGTTTTAATACACGATCTAAAAGAACTGCTGTTTCATAAAAATGCTCTTTTACATAACCATCTGAAAAAAGCCCATGGATTTTTTTACCCTTTTCCCCGGGAGCCATGATTGATCTGATTGTTCCACACCACTTCTGTGTATTAAATCCAACAGCAAATCTGCCGCTAATACCACCACTGTTTTCGACAACTCCAAGACCTATGCCAAAATCAATTTTAACGCTGTGCATTGTTTTTTCAATCGACTGACTTTCTGTAAAATGTTGAGCATCATTGTTCTGGGCAGTAGCTGATAATACCAAGCTAAAATTAATAATTAGTGCAATCACAACTTTATTCATTGGAATGATATTAGGTTAGCATCTACGTGATGTACTTTGCAAAGTTACAGAGACCCTGTTATAGTTCTTAAACATTCAATGTAGCTGTATCCTGGGGCTTCATTTATTGTTACAGATTTTGGCATTCAAAATCCCACAAATATTAACAACTAGAAGAAGCTGCAAGATATGGATCATTGTGAGCATCCAACTCACCTTCAAGAAGCTGTTCTACTCCCCTTTTTTGAAGCTAGTGGAGAAGCTCATTAAGTTCTTCGCTAGTTTCAAACTGTTTCAGGAAATCACTGTTTAGTAAATCTTTCTTATCCATAGTGTGTACTAATTTACCAAAGTTATCTCCAATTTTTATTTTGAGCTTTTGATAGGCTCAATAAAAATCAGGATAACTTTGAGGTTTACACACTTGTTAGGATGCTACCCACTTTTGGGTTGAATTCTTATGTCTTTTTATTTCCAGCTTTATCAAATTTTTATGGTGTCAGTTTCCAAATAGATTCCCGGCGTCTCTGTACTTGGTGTTGTCAATTCCATCCTTCTATTATTGCCTCACGATCGCTTAGATCATTATTCCTGTTAAGTTCGATGTTACGAACTGAATTGTCTAATTCCGTAAGGAAAGAGAGTCCGGTAAGTTCCTGTAGCCGACTTATGCTTGTTAAATATTTGGGTAGTTCGTCTTCATCTTTTGGTAATACATTCGGGATTAAAAACGAAAGGGTTTCCACCCCGGTAATGCTTTGATCTGACTCTCGTATAATAATCTTGTAAAGCGCATCTGGGACAGCAGCTTTAACCTCATCATTTTGACCAAGCCAGACAGCAGGTGTCTCATTAAAGAATACAGGCCCACAGATTACCCACACACTATCATATTTATCTGCCCAGTCGGTTCCCATTTCTTCAAGTTTTTTCCAGATTCCGTTATTCTGCCATTGTAATTGCGGAACTGCATTCAGCACCGTATGTGTGTTCCAACCAGCATTAAGTCCCATGCGATCTGCTGCATCTTTTGGACACATATGCCCTCTTACGTAGCGATAGTTGTCTTTCACTTCTTTTAGGTCTTTCGTACCAGAAACCTTGTATGTATCATCATTAGGAACTATACCTAGACGATTCATAGCCGTGTCTGTCATCCAGGTTGGACGGGTGTAACCTGGTGCGGTTAGGTTTGTTTCTTTTTTTACTTCATAAGCAACCCATTCTGGGATACCCCAGCACTCACCAATCCCGTCCCCATCGTTATCATCTATTGAATCGAAACTTGTGGTATAAGCAGCAAACTCATACAACATATCGGCTGGTTCTATACCGTACTTCGTATGGTTATATGAAGGATCCAGCGTAATCATCTTATACCTTGGCCCCAAATGACTTTGAGCAAAGCATAAACAAGAAGAAAGCAGTGAAAGAAAGAGAGAATTAATAAAGAATTTCATGCCCTGAATTTTAAAAGATTAATCATTGTTGGAACACTCGAAGGAATATTCAAGTAATTCAAATTAAAAATAATCATAAATCCGGGCAAATCAAAAAGTGATTGTTATTAGGATGCTACCCCGAAATCCGGCAGTTGTAGTTCGACACCGACTCATCGCTGGATCTTGCAGACCGCTCAGAGTCCGATTTATTAGCCTTAGTTTTTTTCTTTTTAGTCAATAAAAGTTTCTTTTAAAACCGACTTTAATTCTTGAATTTCATAATCGTGTAATTCTTCAAAAATTTTGATGATTCGTTGCCTGTCAATTGTCCGGATTTGGTCTAAAACGATCCACCCAATTTTATTATCATGTTTTATTTTAACTCTTGTGGGATATTTTTTAGAACTTGTGGTCATTGGAGCAATTACAACTGTTCGCAAATATTTATTCATCTCATTTGGGGAAATTACCACACAAGGTCTGGTCTTTTTGATTTCACGTCCAATTGTCGGGTCGAGATTGACTAAGATGATTTGATATTGTTTTATTTCCATTCATCCAGATTTTCATCATCAAACACATCGTCAAACAATAAATTGTCATCTCCATTTTTAGCCATTTTCTCAAAAGCCTTTTCCCATCCTTTTCTGGGTTTTGAAATTGGTTTTAAAATAATTTGTCCTTTGTCCATTATTAAATCAACAGTGTCTTTTATGTTGTATCTGTCCAACAAGGTTTTACTCAATCTAATCCCTTTTGAATTTCCAATTTTTATCACTGAGATTTCCATAACTACTTTTTGAATATGTAATTACAAAGTTATAACATTTCTTAGAATTTCAAAATGAAGGCTAATGGAATAGTATTCTATCCGTCGTCCGCTTAAAGGTACCCAAAGCGGAATCATTATAGACAAATGATTCGCAATAGTAGAACTGGGTAGGAAATGGTTCAATTCCTTTCCACTCATTGGTAAGAATATTATACTTTATCGCACTGCCTGTTAGCCAATAGTAATTAATGTATATTATATCCTTTATAATGAAACTTAATAACCTTGAACTTGTGAAAATTTCCTCAAAGTTATTTTGAGAAACGAAACTGAAGAAACTGTAAATCTGCAACTACATTCGGACACGTTGGTTTAGAAATTAAGAGATACATTTCTTAATTTAATCATCATTAGAAAGTTCAAAAATGACAGTAAGAAAACAAAGTGGAGAGGCCAAGATTAAAGTGATTAGGAGGCACACTCGTAAGAAGTACTCAGCAGAGGGAAAAAATCAGGATTGGAATTGAAGGATTAAGAGGAAAAGAAAGTATTTCTGGTTTATACCGCCGGGAAGTAATCTGACTTGCCTTTTCTCCAAGTGGATTCCATCCTGTCAATAGTAGTTTTACTTTTTTAATATGCCGTTCATCCATTTTGGAATCACAATTTTATTCTAAATCAATTATTATCATTAAATTTTCTTTCATTGTTTCAATCAGGTTTTTTGGTAAATCTCCAACTTTTTTCAATAAACGATTATTGTCAATTGCCCTAATTTGGTCAATCATTACATCACAGTTTTGATGTAAATTTGCTTCTCCTTTTTTAATGTGTACTCGTAAGATATCTGAATCTTTTTTAACATTTGTCGTTATCGGACAGATTATTGTTGATGGATGTGGAATTTGATTTAGGAGATTCGTTTGAATAATAAGAACTGGCCTCGTTTTTCCAGGTTCAGTTCCAATTTGTGGATTTAAATCTGCTATCCAGATTTCATATTGTTTAATCGACATAATCAATCTCCTCAAAATCTTTTAAAACTTCCATCGAATCCGCTTTAACTAAATCCGATTCTTTTTTTAGTTTTTTTTCTAAAATCGCACGTTTTTGAATCCGATTGTAATAATCTATTGCATCGTTAATATACCTGTTTCTCGGTTTTTTAATTTTTGAAAGAATTTTTTCGGTTTCTACAAAAATCGAATCGTCAATTTTTAATGATACTGTTTTCATACTTCATACTATTAATATAACAAAAGTATATCTTATTAGTATATCAAACAAGTATTGCATTATTTTCTTTTCAACATGCGGCATAACCTATGTGAAAGTGTAGGTTCATCCGGTATTGGGTGACCGGTTTCACCGGATTTTACACCTGCCATTGAGAATTGTGGTGGAATGTATTTTCCAAAATTCTGCTTTATGAAGTATTTTCAATAAAGTTTCTTCTGTGGAATCAATGGCATTTATTAAACATTGCAAAAACCACGAAATCCACTACGGATTCTTCGTCGCTTTCCGAACACGAAAAAGAAAATACTGTAAGAATTATAAGGAGGCCAGCACGATTAAGTTAATCGTAATTTTCATGTTGACTGATTTTTTTTAGCGGTTCAAATTCAGAACCTAAAAATAATGGAAATATTAATTTACAGGATTGAACGGGAATAGCTAATCCCGCTTCCCGGGTTAACATGCAGGCAAATATCAGGTACGGAGTTGCCCTGTTTGTTTGCTTTTCATATCTTCGAACTTTAATCAAAGCCATCAGTGACTGCATGAACACATCTCTTGAACATTTACCGGAAAATAAGCAGGATGAGCTAAGGGAATTAGCCGTTTTGTTTGGTTCTTCTGATAAGGTTAAAA
>JBFEWU010000230.1:0-7688 GCA_041546215.1 Draconibacterium sp.
AAATTAAAACTATTTATATAATGGTCCGAAACTTTCGCAGGCACGATAATCGGAACCTTCTTTATTCTCACCAAATCCGGCCCAGGCACTGGGACGGAATATCTTATCTTCTTCAACATTGTGCATACAAACCGGAATACGTAAAATAGAAGCCAAAGTAATAAGATCAGCACCAATGTGTCCATAGGATATGGCCCCATGGTTTGCTCCCCAGTTTGCCATCACCGAATAAACATCTTTAAAAGCACCTGCACCCGTTAATTTTGGGACAAACCACGTGGTAGGCCAGGTTGGATTGGTTCGCTTATCCAAAATATCGTGTACTTCATCTTCAAGCTCAACGGTATAACCTTCGGCAATTTGCAAAACAGGGCCCACACCTTTTACCAAATTCACACGACTCATGGTAACCGGCATTTCACCTTCTGTTTTAAACTGGCTCGAAAAACCACCTCCACGGAAGTATCCGATGTCTGCAGGACAGAATTTCGTGTTTTTCAAACAAGCCTCAACATCCTCTTCATTCACATCCCAGAAGGGCTTCATTACCGGATTCCCATCGGCATCTTTTTGCTGTGCTGTTGCATCCATGGTGGTTGAACCCGAATTAATTAAGTGTATGATCCCGTCTTTAGCCAAGCCGCCCAGTTCTTTTCCTGTAACCCGTTTTACAGCATCAGGGCTCCAGTAGGTTCTTACATCGGAGAAGATTTGTGCAGTATTGGTAAGCAAGTGACCAAATAACATGGGAACTGCATTTAAACTATCGTTTTCTGTGGCAAATACAAAAGCTTCACGAATTCCATTCCAGTCGAATGAAGTATTCAAAATGGTTTCCGGGAAATCACCGTTGGGATAATAATCCGTCCATTGGCGTTGACCCTGGAATCCACCAGCAATGGCATTATGTCCATGAGCTTCTTCTCCAAAGCCTGCTTCCCTGAGCTTTGGATTCCCGATCATCAAATCACGCATTATCAGCGTCATTTTAACAACAACCGTCCACTCCCAGTCTTTCCTCTCACGATCCGATTGTTGCTCAGGGGCATTGTAATCGTCGCCTTCAATTACCCTTTCTTTGGTCCATGCCAGGGCTTTTTCGTATTCTGCCTTATCGTATATTTCTTCGTCTAAGCGACGCTTAACTTCAACCATATCCACAAATTCGGTTCGCATGCCCAAATATTCCTGGAAAAAGTCGGGATTTACCATAGAACCGGCAATACCCATAGATGTGTACCCCAGCGACAAATACGATTTTCCTTTCATTTGAGCAACAGCCAAAGCGGCTTTTACAAAGCGTAATACTTTCTCCCTCACATCATCAGGAATGGTTTCGTCGCCTGCGTCCTGCACGTCGCGACCATAAATACCAAAAGCCGGCAAACCCTTTTGAGAGTAGCCTGCCAGTGCGGCAGCCAGATAAACAGCTCCGGGACGCTCAGTTCCGTTAAATCCCCATACTGCTTTGGGAATGATGGGTGTTGAATCCATTACTTCGGTTCCATAGCACCAACAGGGAGTCACAGTTAACGAAACACCTACTCCTTCCCTTTCAAATTTATCGGCACAGGCAGCTGCCTCGGCCACTCCACCAATGGTTGAGTCGGCGATGACACATTCCACCTTTTCACCACTTGGGAAACGTAAGTTCTCTTCAATCAGCCTTGCTGCGTTTTTAGCCATGTTCATGGTTTGCACTTCAAGCGATTCACGCACACCTCTTTCGCGCCCGTCAATTACGGGGCGAATTCCAACTTTAGGAAGTCTTCCAATTAATCTGTTAGCCATCTTTAAATTTTATTATTTTATGGTTATTATTTTACAAAATTACAGGACTCATTCTCTGTGCTGTCCTGTACTGTGCTGTAAAGGTAGTTACTTCATCTCGTTTTAAAAATATGTTGTGTAGCAATTTTATAGTTTCCATAAAAAAAATTTGAGTACTGAACAGCAACAAGCTAGCATTTCGTTAATTATCCGGTATTTGGATTAAAAGCGTGCAATGTATTGAGAAGAACAAAGAACAAAGAACAAAGAGGATATCTGGATTTTCAGATTCTCAGATTTTCGGACGTTTCTATTAAGCAATAGACAATAATCATTAATCAATTTCTTTGTCTTCGGACTTCGGTCTCCGGTCTTTTCCGTTTTCATTGTTTTCATTGTTGTCATCGTTGTCGTTGTTGTCATCGTTGTCGCATATTGAGTATCAGAATTTCAGAGTATTAGAATATGAGAATTTATTGACCAAGCCATTAATCAATAGACAATAATCATTAATCAATTTCTTTTGTCTTCGTTCCTCCTTTGAGCGTTGCAGGTGTGCGAAGGATTCCATCTTTTTAGAAGAGATGGAATCTATTATTTGCACTCAGTGCTTCTTTGAGTACCTTTGTGTTATAACTTTGCATAATAATTTAAGCGCAGTTGCAGCGTACAAAAACAAATCTCAGCGTCTTTGCGCCTTCGCGGTGAAAAATGCAGCTTAACCTTTTATGAGTAGAAAATACTGAGAATGAACACATATTTTAAAATATTGCAATACATCCATTACCTGCCTATATCGGTTCTCCTCATGGTTTGTTCAACTGAAGCATCAGGACAGAACATATACAAGCAGCTCAATACCGAGAAATGCGACAGTTTAATTCTGGCAAATTCAGAAAATCCCAACTTTGTAATATTAGATGTAAGAACAGATGGTGAGTGGCGAACAGAACACCTGGAAGGATCCATAAACAGAAGTACTGGTGATACTGATTTTCAGCATAAGTTATCTCTTTTACCACGGCACAAAATCTACTTATTACACTGTAAAGCAGGAAGCAGAAGCGCCGGAGCTTTTAAAAAAATGAAAGAGCTGGATTTTGAAGAAGTTTACGAAATGATCGGAGGAATTGTAAGTTGGAAAGGCAAAAATCTACCTACCACCCAAAAAACCGAACCAAAGCTTATGCTGGTTTCACACGAGGGAATGCATGGAAATACTACCGATACGGTGAAAGTGACCATAACCAACCGCGCAAACAGCCAACTGCTATTCACCCATTTTACGATTCATGATGACCATAGCGTTTCGCATAATTTCGACCAGGATGTGGTTTTAGAGGGAGCCGAAGATTATACCTTTTCCATATTCCATCATTCAGATTATTCGAACCATGACTCGACTCAAATTATACTGAAAAGTAATGGAGGAGATTTACAATTCAAAGTACATGTGGATAATGGGATAAGTACGGCAATTAAAAAAATAGCAAACAATGAAAAAATGGAGATCTATCCGAATCCAGCCCGAAACAAGTTATTTATAAGTGGAATTGATGCCAATAAAACCGTTCAAGTGGCCATGTATAATTTGGCCGGAATAATGGTATTATGGGAAAATAGCTATTCAAACCAGTCAGAAATTTCGCTAATCGGTTTATCGGAAGGAATTCACATTTTACAGATCAAGGATGGAGATACTTTTCATTCAAAAAAACTACTTATAAATCGTTAGCTGTTTTTAACAAAATTTTCTTTTCGGTAACTCCAATTTTCCGTTACTTGCATACTGAAAACAATAACAAGCCATGCTCACAACAATTAACTTTCAAATTTCTACACTAAAATACCATAGAACTTATCTCACATTTTTATTTGTCTTATCCGGATTTTGCTCCTTTGCTCAGGTACTCTCAGGTGTATTAAGCGATGAACAAAATCGCCCTGTACCCTATGCAACGATTTATATTTCAGAAACAAAACAGGGCACCACTTCAAATGTGGATGGCCAGTTTCATTTTAAATTACCAAAAGGGAGCTATAATTTAACCATTCGCTCCATGGGATATCTACAGGTTAATAAAGCCATCAACCTGAAGACCGACAGCTTATTTTTACCCATAACACTTCAAACACAGACTTTTGAAATTAAAGAAGTAAAGGTGTTTCCCGGCAAAGAAGATCCGGCCTATTTTATCATGCGAAAGGCCATGGCAAAGGCTCCTTTTTACCGCAAAAAAATAAAGCATTATTTAGCTCACTTATACATAAAAAGCAATTTTGCGTTCACAAATATTCCGAAACTCTATCAGAATAAAATTGAGTTGGACGATGGCAAAAAACTCAAAGATTATTTTAAGGAAAATGTAACCTACGTAATTGAATCTCACAACAAAATCACTTACGACTATCCCAATACTTACGATCAGAAAGTAATCAGTAAAAAAACCTCAATGGTGGGATTTGACGAACCTCCGGTTATGGGTTTAATTACCACAAGTATCTATGAGGAAAGACCGTTTCAAACCAT
The DNA here is from genome assembly GCA_041546215.1 of Draconibacterium sp. Lineage (GTDB taxonomy): Bacteria > Bacteroidota > Bacteroidia > Bacteroidales > Prolixibacteraceae > Draconibacterium. The sequence continues at coordinate 4,301 of JBFEWU010000230.1, forward strand.
TTCACCCCTATCGTCGATGGCACTGAAACATTATAATTTTCAGTACGAAGGCTACATTACAGTCGACGATTTCGATGTATTTAAAATTAAAGTGTCACCCAAACGAAAAAGCGATGAACTGCTGGATGGGTATTTATATATCGTGGACAAACTCTGGTGTGTTTACAACATGGATTTTATCTCGAGCTTCGAGTTCTTTAACCTGCGGGTAAAACAACAGTTTCAAAATCTTGGTGCGGGCAACTGGCTTCCGGTTTCTTATAATATCACCGGTGATGTTTCAATGCTGGGTCTGCGCGGAACTTTTTATTATGGGGCCTCGGTGAGGTATGATTCGATTGTTGACAACTACCGGGAAACCATTGTTCAGGAAATTTTAAGAGAGAAGGTGGAAGTTAAACAACAAGTTGAGCGAAAACCGGGCCCAAAAGAACAGGAATTAACCAAAGCAGTGGAGACTCTTCATGGAAAAGAAGAGCTTTCGAATTCCGATGTTCGCAAAATTTCACGCTTAAACCGCCGGATCCTGAAAGAACAATACCAGGATTCATCTATTGTTAAAGAAGACCACAGCAGGTACCGCATCGACGATAAAAAAGATTCGTTGGTGAATGTAGAGTGGGATACGATTCGCGCTATTCCACTGACTCCTGCCGAGGTAAAGAGCTACCATATGGCTGATTCTGTTCTAAAGATGGAAACGGCCGACATCGATTCTTTAACTGCAGAAGAAAAAAACATCCGTCGAAAATCAAAGTGGAAGAAAGTGGCATTCGGACACTCAGACTTTTTAAAAGACTCAACCTGGCGGCTGGGCTACGAAGGATTGATTACCACTGAAAATTTTGATTTCAATGCAGTTGATGGCTACAAATACCACCAGGTATTGCGTACAAGATATACCTTTGATAATGAAGGTTTCTTTTACCTGACATCTAAAATTGGTTACGCATTTAATCGTAAAGCTGTTTTTTGGGAGATGAGTCCAAGGTTGATAAATGCATTACATAAAAACAACCGGATTGGAGTACATTTTGGGAAAATGAGTTATGATTTCAAAGGGACTGAGTCGGGTATTAAGCCTCCTGTAAACGCCATTAGTTCCTGGTTCTTCGGAGAAAACTACATGAAACTTTACGAGACCGGTTTTGCCCGACTTAACGTTTCGCAACGTTACAAAAAGAATTTTACGGTTTTCGCAAATGCCAATTACGATCACTTCCATCCACTCGAAAACAGCATTTCATATCCACTGGCCGGGACCAAAGAATTTTCACCAAATATTCCGGGAGATTATAAAAAAGATGATCCTGCCCTTGTTGAACAAAAAAGTTTTACTTACCTGTTGGGGATAAACTATCGGAAACGTCTACGTAAACCCTGGCTCGATGAATCGCCGTTTTTATTTATCGACGATTTTTACAGCTTCGATCTAAGGTTTAAGCAGGGAATTCCCGAAGTATTTAAATCAACATCGGATTTTAGCCAGATCGATTTTAGCTGGCACCAGCAGGCAAACATTTCGCCAAGTACAGGAATTGACTGGCGCTTAAACGCAGGCTATTTTATTAATGCCCGTCAATTGCATTTTTCACAATTCAAGCACTTCAACACTTCCGAGATTCCCGTTTCCATGAAATCCTTCACCAATACGCTTCAAACCCTTAACGATTATCAGTTTAGCTCCAACAAATCTTATTTAAATATCAGCGCCGATTACCGCAGCGAATATCTCCTGCTCCGCTATTTCTCTATTGTCAATAAAAAAACCTGGAGTGAGAGTTTTCACATCAATTACTTAAGCACTCCCTCAATAAATAATTATTGGGAAGTTGGTTATAGCTTAAACAGTTTGTTTTTTATTGGAAACATCGGAATTTTCTCCGGATTTAAAGGTGGAGATCTTGAAGGTATTAGCCTGAAACTTTCAATTTCATCATTTGACTAGATGTTCGGAATATGAGGAATTGATTAGTCAGGATTTTCAGATATTCAGATTGCTGGATTTTCGGACAACCATGAATTGACTAATTGAGCACCTTGCTCAGAAAAAGGAGCTCGAAGCTCAAAGCTCAAAGCTGAAAGGAAGAACGGTTCAAGCCAGGTAAGCAGTTCTGCTATCATCTGTATCTCTTTCTTCTGTAATTTCCTGTTTTCATTCCAGTTATTTACCTGTAAGGCAATCAAAATTCCAATTACAACAAGAAGGATTTCTCCAATCGCATACCGGGAATATTTAACAAACTCTTTATCGCTGGCAAGTATGCGCCTCATGTTTTTGAATATTCTAATCATGGTTCATATTTTAGATTAAATGGAAAACCTTCTTACACAAAAACCATTTTATATTCCTGCTGAGCTTCATCCATCTTCTGTTATTACCATTTTTACGATCCTGGTTCAGTCCTTAAACAATTCCGGTCTGTAAATAGTTTAGTTGACCGTACCGGCCTCCAGTGAAGGATTTCAGTAATCCAATCCCGACAACCAGGAATTGACTCATCGGGATTTTCAGATTTTCAGATATCCAGGAATCTGAACCCCATAGCCAGCTTCCACTGTATGGATGCCTTTGGCAGAGCTTCCTCGACCCTTCCTCTTATCCTTCCCTTCTTGAAGGGCAGGACGATCGTTTTGTGGTTACATGTCAATCTTTCAGCTTAATCCCAGCGGGGTTTAACGTATTTTGACCCCGGTTTTACAGGCTGAGTAGAATCATTTATTCAACAAGTCCGGCCTCTTTCAAGAGCATTAAATAATTGATTATACTTTGCAGGTCCGACTCTCTTCGATACTGTGTATCAAGCATTTTTTTCATATCCAAAGCGCTGTTTTTGCCATTAATCAAGGCGCAAAGTTCGCTTGTGCTGGCAATACTTTTATAGGCAAATTGCTCCCTTGTCTCCTTCGGCAATTCACGAACCGAGCGCTCGATTCCATAACCCGCGGTTTTTACTTTTGACGACGGCTTTGGAACAAGTTCAGATGCCTGTTTTTCGAGTTTCAACAACTTTCCTGCAGGTACTTTCACCTGAAATTTTGCTGCGGCAATTTTAATTTTACTCTCCAGAACAGTTGTATTTGCCTGGTACAATTGCTTCATCGACTCCCTGAGAACAGCCACTTGATTTTGTAATGCTTTACTGGCTGGTGCCAGTTCTAAAGTTGAATTTAGTGTCGAAAGTTCATTTTTGCAGGTTGTTTCCAAATATCCCTTTACTTTTTTAACGGTAACTTCAAAGTTTTCATTCCCGGCACTTTTTAATTCATCCAAAGCACGGGCAAGTTCTATTCCCATTCGTTTCGCTCCATATGAAAAACTTGTTTCGGCAATGGAAGCTGCCATATTCTCGTTGGCCGATGCAATGTTGTATGCTCCTGCTGCGGC
>JBFEWU010000326.1:0-5289 GCA_041546215.1 Draconibacterium sp.
ACCACTGGAAGATTTAAAAAAGCTGTATGAAGAAGCCTTGCAACAGCCTAAAGTGGTGGGGCTTGTCATTTCAACCCGGCCGGATGCCCTTACTGGGGAACTACTGGACTACCTGGCAGATCTCAGTAAAAAAGTGTATGTGATGGTGGAATTTGGCCTCGAGTCGCACATTGACCGAACGCTGGAAAGCATTAACCGCGGGCATACTTTTGGCGAGTCGGTGTGGGCCTTGAATGAAACAGCAAAGCGCGGTGTGAATACCTGTGCGCATATGATTCTTGGGCTGCCGGGCGAAAGCAGGGAGGAGATACTAGAACAAGCCAGGGTGATTTCAGAATTACCAATTAAAAACCTTAAATTACACCAACTACAAATCCATAAGGGTACTTTACTGGCAAAACAGTTCGGGCAAAATCCCGAAAATTTTAAACTTTATACAGCAGAAGAATATATCGAGTTGGTCGTTGACTATCTGGAACTGCTGAATCCCGAAATTATTGTGGAGCGCTTTATCAGCCAGGCACCCATTGAAATGCTAATTGCTCCCAGGTGGGGACTGAAAAACTTTGAATTCGTGGCTAAGGTAGAAAAACGTTTAAAGCAGCGCGATACCTGGCAGGGGAGGCTGTACACGAAAATGCCTGGCGGAGCATAAATATTTGGATATTCGGATAATCGGATTTTCAGATAACCGGAATTGGAAGATTAGAATATTGGAGAATTAGAATATTAGAATGGAGATTTAGACCGAAGACGGAAGAAATTGATTAATTATTATTGTCTATTGATTAATCTGAAAATCCCGAAAGCACCCTTCGACTCCGCTCAGGGTGACAACCCGACAACAATGACAACAATGACAACTGGGATACTGATCACTGTTTACTGAACACTGAACTCTAAACATTCGAATATTCTACCATTCCAATATTCGGCTAATCCAGCAATCCGAATATCCGAAAATCTGTTTACTGACCTCTGCTTCTTTGCTCTACTCTTATCAGTTTGTTTACATCGTATCCTCTTTTGTCTAATCTGTTTGTCAATTCAAGGTAAAGGTCTTCATTTATTTGTGGAGCGCGTGCTAATATCCAGAGGTATTTATCGGAACTGCTTCCAATCACTGCCCACTGATAGTCTTCGTCCAGCTCAAGCACAAAATAATCGCCGTAAAAAATCCAAAAGAATGAAACTTTCAGTTTTGCCGGATTCCTGGGATCGGGGATTTTGGCTTTTCCAGTGGCTTCCGATCTCTCCCCCTCCAATGTTCCCTTATATCCGGCATTAACCACTTTTATCTTGCCATCATCCCTTAAACTGTAATTTGCTGTTACGCCAACCAGGCCTCGTTCAAAGCTATGGTCGTATCGGGCAATTTCGTACCATTTGCCCAGGTAAGGTTCAATACTAAAATCTTTTACAACTCTCTTATCAATCATTTCGCCGTGTTCAGTACATGATGTTAGAAGTATTAAAATAGTTATAAGTGAAAGGTTTGTTAAAAGTTTTATGAAGGTTCTCATTTAGTACCAAAGCTTAATTTCTATTTGTTTTCTATGAGAACAAACCCTTAAGATAAGAATCTGGGCGTTTCCCTTTTGAAAAATCCCTTATACGGATTCGATCTTTTTTCTGTTTCCAAACCGCAGGGGTTATCAAAAATTTCCCTGATGATAATTGCCTGCGATTGTGTTTATATTTCCGGGGATTATGGCCTTCCCGTCATTTAGACTTCAACATAGCCCCGGTAAAATGTCAGAACTTTTCCAGTTCATCTTATTTAATTTTATCACCGGTGCGGTCATCGATAATGACCAACCTGTACTTTTTTTCATTCATTACCACTTTGTGTGTATCGATGTGTAAATGTTTGGTAACGGTTTCGTTGTTAATTTCAAAATCACGGATCAATGCAAATTCAGAAAGATTTGATCCTGACATTAACTCGTGCATGTGACATTTTTTTGCATGCTGCTCCGCGTTGTCGTCAATTTTATTGCACTCCTTACAGCCGATCACTGCACAAAAATCATGGTCAATAATATCGCGTTTATCGCATTTGCACAATTTTTGAAATGAATGATTAAAGAATTTTATTTTTAAGTTGTTGTCGCTTAAGAAAATAGCGTGGGGGTGATGCTCAATTATTTGGTTTACCAGATCGTTGGCTTCTTCTACTCGTACGAATTCCAGTCTCATAATATTTAAATTTACAGGTTTGTGAAATGCCATAAATGACTTCTGAATTATTGGTCATTTCAGGCCATTTGAAAGTATGAATTATTGGGGAATTAGTCAATTAAATATGTTTTAAAAGCTAAAAATAGTTTTCTGCATTTTCTTTATCGAAAAACATGAATTGAAATTTCGGTGTTGTGAAGATCCATATTCCCGGTCCGCGTCCATTTTTAAAGGGCATTAATCCAAGGAGCCGAATACCTTTTTCAATAATCCTGTGACACGTGCTGCCGGGTTCTTTCGTATTTGTTTTTCCTCTTCTGCAATTTTCAGAAACAAGCCTTCCAAAGCTTTATTCGTCAGGTAATCTTCCAGGCTGGTATCTACTTTTTTCAAGCCGGCAGCCTGACCAATGAACGAACCTGCAACTTGATTCCACTTACCCGTTAAAGTGTCCCAACTTTCTTTGGTTGAAACACCTGCCATCAGTTCTTTCTCAACCGATGCTTTAATTTTTGGGCGGTACAATTTAAAAAGATGATCATAGGTTGTTTGGTGCAAATACCGTGTGGCCGCATTATCTTCTCCTTTTAAAATACCAATTCCATCACTAATCGTCATGGATGTAATGCTATTTACAAAAATTGGTCCGGCTTCCGAAACTGCATCTTCTGCTGCGCGGTTTATATGCAGGAGGACATCTTCTACCAGCTTTTCCCCGCCAGGAACTCTTCCTGCATTTTCAACAATAATACCAGCCTCGGGAGGAAGTAATATTTTTACCATTTCGTCTTTGTAGTAGCCATCCACAGCACCCAGTATATTCACCGAATTTCTGGTGCCGGTAACCAATGCTTCTTTAAGTCCGGCAATAATTTCCTTTTGGGTAAGCGGTGCGTCGGCTTCTAAATATTGCTGCGAAAGTTGCATCATTTCGGCACAGCCGCTTAGTATAAGTGCAAAGAACAGCAGTAGAAAGAAGCGATTTTTATTCTTCATAAGAGTGTTAATTATTGATTTTTAGTCTGCTTTTTAAAAAGTTTATCCACCAAGTCTTGCCGGCCTTTGGCTTTTAAGTCCTGGACGATTTTATTGCGGTACTCTTTTTTATACCAAAAGAAAAACTGTCGTTGCTTTTCTTTGGCTCCTTTATTTCGTGCTGTATATATCTCTTCCATGGTGTACGGATGGTAGCCCGAATAATAAACCACTGTTGCCAGTGTCATTGGAGTTGGTGTAAAATCCTGCACCTGTTCCAACCTGAAATTCATGTTTTTTGTTTGAATAGCCAGGTTGGCCATGTCTTCTGACTTACTTCCCGGGTGACTGGAGATAAAATACGGAATCAGCTGTTGGTTCAGTTTTTCTTCCTTGTTGATTTTTATGAATTCTTCATTTAGTTCTTCAAATAATTTAAACGACGGTTTTCGCATAAACTTAAGTACATCATCCGACGAATGTTCAGGAGCCACTTTTAATCGCCCTGAAACATGGTGTTTAATTACATCACGCAAGTATTGCCGGTTGGTTTCATTTACTTCTTCATTACCGGTTTTTTCCAAAATCATATCGTAACGAATCCCGCTACCAATAAAAGCCTTTTTAATTTTGGGATTTTTCCTGACTTTTTCATACAACTCGCGCATGGCTTTGTGGTCGGTATCAAGGTTCTTACAAACCGATGGAAAAATACATGAGGGGCGTTTGCATTTCTTGCAAATCTCTTCATGAATACCTTTCATTTTATACATATTTGCCGAAGGACCACCTAAGTCGGAAATATAGCCCTTAAAGTCGGGCATTTCAGTTACTTTTTCCACTTCCTTCAGAACCGATTTTTCGGAACGACTGGCAATAAATTTGCCCTGGTGCGCCGAAATTGTACAAAAGGTACAACCGCCAAAACAACCGCGATGAATGTTAATGGAATGACGAATCATTTCGTATGCGGGGATTGTGCCCTTATTCGTATAACGCGGATGGGGAAGTCGGGTATAAGGTAGATCATATACGCTGTCGATTTCTTTTTCCTTAAAAGTTGGGTGGGGTGGATTAACCACTATTTTTTTATTTCCAATGCCTTGTACCAGCTTTTTGGCCTCCATTTTGTTCGATTCTTCCTCTATGTGCATGAAGTTTCGGGCAAATTCTTTTTTATCGGTCAGACAAGTGTCATGTGAGGCCAGTTCCAGTTCATCCCAATTTTTTTTGGTGGCATAATTTTCGCCGGCTTCAACCATAAATACCGTTTGCGGAATGGTTGTCAGTTTTTTTACGGGGATGCCTTTTTTCACAAGACGGGCAAACTCAACAATTGATTTTTCGCCCATTCCGTAGAAAAGCAAATCGGCCTGGCTATCGGCTAAAATGGAAGGCATTAACTTATCCGACCAGTAGTCATAATGGGTTAGTCGGCGCAATGAAGCTTCTATCCCTCCAATTACAATGGGTAAATCGGGGTATAACTGCTTTAGGATTTTGGAGTAAGTAATGGTTGCGTAATCAGGACGGTAACCAAATCTTCCGCCCGGAGTGTACGAGTCGTTGGTACGTCTGCGTTTTCCGGCAGTGTAGTGATTTACCATGGAATCCATGTTTCCGGCGGAGACCGCGAAAAACAGCCTTGGCTTGCCCAGCTTTTTAAAATCGCGCAGATCATCTTTCCAGTTGGGCTGAGGAACAATGGCAACACGCAGCCCTTCGTTCTCAAGTACACGTCCAATAACCGCAGAACCGAACGAGGGGTGGTCGATGTAGGCATCTCCGCTAAAAAGAATTACATCAATGTCGTTCCAGCCATGTTGCTGAACTTCTTTTTTCGAAGTGGGGAGCCAATCGGTAATATCAGTATGTTGCTGTGTCATTCTTCCTTTTTTTGTAAGTACTAACAAATAAAGTTCAAATATGATTAAAAAAAGATTGGGGAGTAAGGTTCACCTTAAAAATCCGGAATTAAATCAGTGAGACTATGATTTTGTTTTTCAAAATCATTTAGCCGAACTGATCCCGATCCTTCGACTGACGGAGAGGGATCTCGTGGGTTATATTCCCCGCATCTTGATGCGATAAAAAAATCAAGATACGATTGAGATACCTCGTCAGCTTGCTGCG
>JBFEWU010000298.1:0-5723 GCA_041546215.1 Draconibacterium sp.
AGTAATTCGTGGAAAAAATGGCAGGGTGAAATTAAAGGACTCAAACGCCTCGAGGCAGTAAATACAAAACTCGCTTTCGAGGAAGAATTTAAAAACTGGGCAAAGCAAAACGGAACCTGGGAAGATACATATAAACCGGTTTTCGACGACTTTGAAACGAATTATGCCAGGTATGCTGAGTTTATAAAAGCATATGATTATTATTCGGAGGTAGTCTTCCGGGGAGTTGAAGTTTTTAGCCAGGCACGAAGCATAAATTCCATCATAAATTACATTGAGAATAAGCAGTCCGAAAAAGTGGAAACAATGCGTTCGGCTATGGCAGGAAGACTTTCCGGCTTTTTTAAGGATTTTAACCGGCCCACTGATGAAAAACTGTTCGCTGAGCTAATGCCCCTTTTGGTGACCGGCCCCGGTCAAAAGTTCATTCCCTCGGAAGTGACGGAAACAATTACTAAATATGATGGAGAAAAACTCTTGAAGAAGATCTATCGAAAATCGATTTTGACCGATGAAAAGAAACTCAGAGACTTGCTTGAAAATGGATCAGAAAAGCAATTGTTAAAGCTTCGAAAAGATCCGGTTGTTGCCTTGTACAATCGTTTGAACTTCATAAGTGAAACTGAAATTGTTCCTGAGGTGATGAAGATATCGGCGACAATAAGCGCCAGTATGAAGATTTATATGGCTGGATTGATGGAAATGAAAAAGGATCAGGCTTTTTATCCCGATGCAAATATGACTTTACGTGTGGCTTACGGGAAAGTAGAAGGCTACGAACCCAAAGATGGAACAAAATACAAACATTACACCACCTTAAGTGGAATAATTGAAAAAGATAATCCGGAGATCTACGATTATGATGTACCGGACCGCTTAAAGGAATTGTACCACAGCAAAGACTTTGGAGATTACGAACTTAAGGGCGATATTCCGGTTTGTTTTACTGCTTCGAACCACACCACCGGAGGTAACTCAGGTAGCCCTGTGGTAAACGGAAATGGCGAATTGATTGGTGTTAATTTCGATCGTGGATGGGAAGGAACAATGAGTGATATCATGTTCGATCCTGATCGTTGTCGTAATATTGCCATTGATATACGTTATGCACTGTTTATCATTGATAAGTTTGCGGGAGCAGGATACCTGTTGGATGAAATGGAAATTGTAAAATAGTGACTTTGCTGTTGCGGAATTATACCAATTAATTGATTAATGATTAGAGGAGAGCTTTTGGTTTTCAGCTTCCAACTCTCAATAATAAAAGGGTAAGCAGCGGTTGCGAATTTTTGCCACCGGACTGAACAGGCTGTGTGAAACCGGGGGTTATAATCATTAAAACCTGTCGGGATTAAGCTGGATGATTGCAACTGCGAACACAATCTGTCCAAACAACTCCAGTCTTTGACTACTCAGACTGAAGGGCCTGATATTCCGACATTCGAATATTCTGATATTCTAACCTTCTGATATTCTTCTAGTTCCCAAAAACATAAACGATAAAAAGTTGCTGCTGCTGGTCAAGTGTTTCCCAATCTGCCAGATGCAATGAAATATTAAACCTGCCTTTTACATGCTTATGATTGATAAAATACCAGATAAAATCCGTTCTCCAATAATCGTTGGTATTGGCATAATAGGTGTCGCCGTATGCAAAATTGTGTTTCCCACCCGAACTAAGCACCGACTTCAAACCCAAATTTTTATACCGTCCGTTTAATTCAGCAAATAAACTGGTGTTTGTAACGAATCCATCGGTTACGGAACGTTCGCGGTATAAGGAGGTAAGGATTCCCACCTTAATATCACTTTGCAATGCAGCATCTTTATCGGTGCGAATTCCCGCTTGAAAAGCAAATCCCGAATAGTCTTTTATGTGCATGGGTGGATCGTTGTACAGTGTATGGGCATTATGAAACATGATCAGGTAATTTTGCAAAAACAGGTTTTTATGAAATATTTCACCTGAAAAACCCGCCATGAATTGTTCACGCTGCTCTTCACTTTGACGGCCAACCCAATCAACAAAACCATTTTGATGGCCCCAGTCCCAACGAATACGGCCAAAAAATCCTTCAATATTGGGGCGATAGTAAAGCAAAGTATCGCTAAGCATGGCTAGCGGGAAATTGATCAGGTCTCGTCGTGGAAATGCGCCAAACAGGAAATCCTTTTGGTCATCGGAGAATTGATAATAAAGAGTGAGTCTGGGCTTTTGTGCATCCAAATCGCTGCCAAATTCCAGCAGCTGACTCACTCCGCCTCGAATACGGTGATTGTCAATGTATACACCCACTTCGAAGGCGCCACGACTACCGAGTATGGTTTGCGGTTTTGCATACATGGCCGAAAATTCCCGGTTATCACCAATCCCGTCAAATAATACCTGGTATTCGAAATCCTGGGCTTTGGCCATAAATGTGCTCACGATTAAAAGGTAAAAAAGTGCTTTCTTCATCTTATTTATATTCTGGAAAATGGCTAAAGTGCTGCATCCTGGTTGCTTTTCAAGCGCTAATGTAATATTTTAATGTTTAGCGTTCAAGAACGATTATTCAGGAATCAAATTTCGGCCTGCAAATGAATAGGTACGAATAGAGTCAGTCACATAAAATATAATTATCTCTACGTGGATTAATTACCAGTACCGGCAGGTTTCCGGCACGTTTAATAATTTTTCGCTCTGGCAGGCCAATAAGAAAATCAAGTGGTGTAATTATTGAACTTCCCAGAATAACAAGCAGATTACAATCGGAAGCAAGAGCCAGTTCCAGCGCTTCAAACGAATTCCCAAGACTGTTTTTAATTCCTTTGTAGACTTTGTACTGAATATTGAATTTTCGAAAAAGTCTTCGGGTAAGTTCTACATTTTTTGTTAACTCCCGTTTCGCGTATTTTCCCTTATCATTGGCAGCTACCACAACGATCTCTGCCTGGTTAAAACGACCGAAGTAAGAACACCACAAAGAACTTTCTCCATTTTCCTTTCGCAAATCAACGGGTTGTACAATCCGGTTAAAATCCAGTATTTCAGTAGTGGGCCGAACAAATAAAAGGGGGATGGATGTTTCTGACAAAACCCTTGAGTAACATTTAAATTCTTCTGCATTTAAAATGATAAATATGGCTTCATAGTCATCCGCCAGCACTTCAGGTAAGTCCGACCAACTTTCGGTAAGCAGCAGGCTCGAAACTTTTAAACCGGGTAATTCCGCTGTAATGGATTTTATATAGTTTTGAAGTTCCGTCTTAAATATGGAAAGGTTTTTCTTTTTCCGCTTCGAATAGTTATGAACAAGGCAGAGTTCTTTATGAAAGATCGACGCAATTTTCATTCCATTTAGAATAAGCGTATTGTCGCTGGGTTTTAATTCGGTCAATACAATTACCTTTTGTGCTTTGCTTTCAGTCATCCCGGATTTTTACCCAAAAATAAAATTAAATGGTGGTCTGAGCAGTAGATGTTGAAAAAAATCAGGAATGTTTACTATTCATTTTTCTACTTTTACCAATGAAACGGGCATGGTCCGTCGGCCGACGGACACAAAAGGTTATAATCGGTCAGCTAACAGGCTATTTTAAATGTATGAAACGCATTCGCTATGATAAACCACAAATTGCTTCATCCCGAGAGTATTGTAATTGTTGGGGCATCGAATAATACTGCCAAACCGGGCGGAAAAATTGTTAAGAACCTGATTGACAACAATTTCAAGGGCCGGTTGTATGCCATAAATCCCAACGAAACAGTGATTCAGGGAATTCCGGCATTCAATGATGTTGGAGAACTTCCCGATGTAGATTTGGCCATTCTGGCTATTCCTGCAAAATTTTGTCTTGAAACTGTTACCCGGCTAGCTGAAGAAAAAAGCACCAGGGCATTTATTATAATTTCAGCAGGATTTGGTGAAACCAATGACGCCGGTAAAGAGCTGGAGAGAAAAATTGTGGAGGTTGTGGAAAAAAATAAGGCCTGCTTAATAGGCCCCAATTGCATTGGAGTTATGACGCCCACGCACGCCAGTGTATTCACAACGCCAATTCCGCAACTTACTTCCCGGGGTTGTGATTTTATCTCGGGGTCAGGTGCAACTGCTGTTTTTATTATGGAATCGGGTATTCCCAAGGGACTGAGGTTTGCCAATGTTTTTTCCGTGGGGAATAGCGCTCAAACGGGTGTTGAAGATATTTTGGCCTACCTCGACGAAACCTATATTGAAGGAGTGAGTCCCCGCGTTAAACTTTTGTATATCGAGAACATAAATAATCCGGATAAATTACTCATTCACGCCACATCGCTGATTAATAAAGGAAGTAGAATTGCAGCGATTAAAGCCGGAAGTTCGTCGGCAGGAAGCAGGGCGGCATCGTCGCATACCGGAGCGCTTACCAGCTCGGATGCTGCAGTGGAGGCATTGTTCCGTAAAGCGGGGATTGTACGATGTTACGGTCGCGAGGAGTTGACAACCGTTGCCAGCGTGTTTATGTGTAAAGAACTGGAAGGCGAAAAACTAGCCATTATTACACACGCCGGGGGGCCTGGCGTAATGCTCACCGATGCACTTGAATCCGGGGGGCTGAAAATTCCTGAAATTGAAAATTCGCCCGCCAAAACAGCGCTGCTGCAGAAGCTATTCCCTGGTTCATCGGTTGAAAATCCCATTGACTTTTTGGCCACCGGTACAGCAGCCCAGCTGGGGCATATTGTTGATGCCTGCGAAAATGATTTTGAAGTGGACGGAATGGCGGTAATATTTGGCAGCTCCGGACTTTTCCCCATCCACGATGTGTATGATTTACTTTCTGAAAAAATGAAAGTGTGCAAAAAGCCCATTTATCCGATATTGCCATCGATCATTGATGTGAAAGAGGATGTAACTTCGTTTTTATCACAGGGAAATGTAAACTTCCCCGATGAAGTTTTACTGGGACGGGCCCTGACCAAAGTAATGAATACTCCAAAACCATCAAACAACCACATTTTTTCAGAAGGAATTGATGTGGAAAAAATCCGTAGCGTCATCGACAATTCTGTTACGGGCTACCAGCCTCCGGAGGTGATTCACAGCTTGTTTTCTGCTGCCGGCATTCCAATGGTAAAGGAAATCGTAGCCACTACCGAATCGGAAGCCGTTTTGGCAGCTCTGGATATCGGGTTCCCGGTAGTCATGAAAGTTGTTGGGCCAATACATAAAACCGAGGTTGGGGGAGTGATCCTCAATGTCAGGAATGTGAATGAAGTGCAAAAAGAATTTCATCATTTGATTCAAATAGAAGGGGCTGAAGCTGTCTTAATCGCCCAAATGGCTTCCGGTACCGAATTGTTTCTTGGGGCAAGCTACGAAGCCACATTTGGGCATGTTGTTCTGTGTGGAATGGGCGGCATTTACGTAGAAGTCTTAAAAGATGTGGCTTCCGGGCTGGCACCACTTTCTCCTCTTGAGGCTTTTTCCATGATTAAAAGCTTAAAATCGTATAAAATACTGCAAGGCTTCAGAAAACAAAAAGGTGTCAACATTGAAAAGTTTGCCGATATTTTAGTCCGTTTATCAAGCCTTTTGCGTTATGCTACGGAAATAAAGGAACTCGACATAAATCCACTTTTGGGTAATGAAAAAGAGATCCTGGCAGTGGATGCACGCATAAGGATTGAGAAATAACAACGCAGTGGTAGGACAAAGAACTAAAACACTATGCATTGGAAATACATGGAAGACAGAAGA
>JBFEWU010000110.1:0-12626 GCA_041546215.1 Draconibacterium sp.
GGAGCCGTGGCACACCAAGAATAGTAAATTCTTTATTGAGAAGGGTTCGCGATTTTGCACAGGTAAAAGGAAATGGCGCGATTGATATGGAAATTACGCGTCATTCACTGGCAGCTTTAAACATCGATAAATATGGATTAGATGATATGGATAACCGCATCTTAAGATCCATAATCGATAAATTTAAGGGAGGTCCGGTGGGAATTACAACCATTGCAACTGCAGTTGGTGAGGATGCAGGAACCATTGAGGAAGTGTATGAACCATTCCTCATTAAAGAAGGATTTATTAAACGAACTCCGCGTGGAAGGGAAGTTACTGATTTGGCTTATAAGCATCTTGGTAAGGTACGCTATGGCAATTCACAAGGGCTTTTTTGAATATTAGAGTATCAGAATTTTGGAATGTTAGAATGTCGTAGTGATCAGTAAGCAGGATATCTGGATTTTCTGATATTCCGATTGCTGGATTAAGCGAATATTAGAATTTTGGAATATTCGAATCTTAAGTGTTCATTGTTCCGAGTTCATGTCTGAAAATCCAATAATCCTAATATCTGAAAATCCTGATGAAGCAGTGTTCAGTATCCCAGTTGTCATTTATTGAATATTAGAATATCAGAGTATTAGAAGGTCAGAATTTATTGACCAGGCCATTAATCAATTCCTCCGGTCTTCGGTCTCCGGACTTCGGTCTTTTCATATCCTGATTTGTTTCCATTAATCAATAGACAATAATCATTAATCAATTAGTCGTTGCTTCGACTTAGCTGCATGACCAGCTCCAAGACCAAAACATCTATTTTCTGGGCGTTGTGCTTAGTTCTTCTCCACAAACTTCACTTCAAACAAGCGGGGAAAAAGTTTGCCCGTAACAAAAAAACGCTTGTTTTCGTCATCATAGGCAATACCGTTTAATACATCTATACGCTCTTCTTCTTTGTGGTACATATCTATTAAACCACTCATATTTATTTCCTCCAGCACCTTACCGGTTTTCAAATCAATTTTAAAGATGTAGTTGGTGGTGTAAATATTGGCATAAATAAAACCATCAATGTATTCCAATTCGTTTAAAACCCCCACATTGCCTCGGTTATTTGCTACCTGTAGTTTTTTAATGATGGAAAAATCTGTGGGATCAAGCCAGAATAAAACGTTACTTCCATCGCTCATAATCAGGTGGGTACCATCGTTGGTAAGTCCCCACCCTTCGTTGGTAATCGATTTGAACTGAAAACTGTCAAGAAGCGCAAAGGATTCCAGATCATAAATAAAACCTTTTTTTGCGCGGTAAGTAAGCTGGTAAATTTTATCGTTTAAAATGGTAATTCCTTCCCCAAAGTATTTGTCTGGCAAATCGTACGATTGCAAAGGTGAGCCACTTTTTAGTTCTACTTTTAAAAGCTTTGACTTACCCAGTTCTCCGGTGCCTTCATACAAAACACCATTGAGATATTCCAAACCCTGGGTATAGGATGTTTTTAGATGTGGATAGTTGTTCACCACCTGGTAGGTCATTTGTTTGGGAGCTAAATCTGACAGCACATTTACAGCTTTTGTTCGCATGTTATTCAAACCGTCGGTTTTTTCCGCTTCAACTTTGAATGTAACGTTTCCAAGAGCTGTTAATTCAACATTTTCAACCGTAAATTCTAATTCCTTACTTTCTTTTAAAAGCTGGTTTTGATGATAAACTTTCACCGATTTTATTTGGCCATCGCGTAATTTGGTTTTTACTTTCAGCGAAACTTTTTCGCCGCAGACAAACTGTGTTTTATTGGGGCTTATGGTTATTGAACTAACTGGTTTGCGGGGTCGTTTGCTCGAACTGTTCGAACATGAAAATACGGATACCACCAGGCAAAATATAAATACGATTGGAAAAAGATTTCGCTTCATTATTGTTCTTTTTGTTGTTCAAATATAAAACTTATTGCATAAAGCATGATTTGAATTTATGCAACAAAACAAATGATTTTATCTTTATACAAAATTTTACGTTTTGAATTCATTTAAAAAGCTGGCAAGCGACACCGTAATTTACGGTTCTAGCAGTATTATTGGCAAATTCTTAAATTGGTGGCTGGTTCCCTATTATTCGTTTATGTTTTTACCCGGCGAATATGCTGTGGTGGCTAATTTGTATGCTTACGTTTCCTTTTTTATGGTTTTATTAACCTATGGGATGGAAACTTCCTTTTTTCGCTTTGCCTCAAAAAACAAAAATGCCGATGAAGTTTACTCAACTTCTTTGATTTCATTGTTTTTTACAACCTTTTCATTTGTTTTGCTGGCATCTGTATTCAGGCAGGAACTTGCTAATCTGATTCAATATCCCAACCACCCGGAATACATTTTATGGTTTGCGGTCATTCTTGGAATCGATGCCTTTACTGCCATTCCTTTTGCACGATTACGATTAAACAACCGGCCCATAAAATTTGCTGCCATAAAATTTTTGAACATCGGTTTTAACATTGGATTCAACTTGTTTTTTATATCGCTTTGTCCGAAGTTAATCGAAAACCATCCGGATTCTTTTATAAAAGCCTTTTATTCTGCCGATATTGGTGTTGGTTATGTGTTTATTTCCAATCTTTTAGCATCGGCAATTACACTCATCTTATTGCTTCCGGAAATTTTCAGAATTGATTTAAAATTTGATAAGAAACGGTTAAAATCCATGTTGAGTTATGGCTTTCCAATATTAATTGTTGGCCTGGCCGGAATGGTCAATCAAAACATCGATAAGATTTTAATTCCTTTTTTGGTTCCGGCAGAACAAAGTCCAATGGAGCAACTTGGAATATACGGGGCTAATTACCGGCTTGCGGTATTAATGAATATGTTTATACAGGCATTTCGTTATGCTTTTGAGCCTTTCTTTTTTGCGCGCGGCGGTTCGAAAGACGATCCTAAAGTTTATGCTGCGGTAATGAAATATTTTGTGGTTTTTGGGCTACTCATTTTCCTTGGAATGACACTGTTTATTGATGTACTAAAAATAATTGTCGACAGCGGATATCATGAAGGATTAAAAATTGTTCCGCTGGTTTTAATGGCCAACCTGTTTTTTGGAATGTATTTTACACTTTCGCTGTGGTATAAACTAAAAGATATGACCCGTTATGGTGCTTATATGGCCATTATTGGAGCGCTTGTTACTTTAATCCTGAATTTTGCGCTGCTTCCTGTAATGGGGTACATGGGATCGGCTATTGCCGTTTTTACCTGCTACCTGATAATGCTGGTAATTTCCTATTTATTGGGTCAAAAACACTACCCTGTTCCCTATCCTGTAAAACGAATTGGAAGTTACTTTTTTGTGGCCCTTTCACTTTTCGCCCTTTCACGCCTGACAAATGAATATTCACCACTCCTTAAATATTTTTTACACACGGTGTTTATGGTTCTGTTCCTGTTAACGGTGTTTAAATTCGAAAAAAGTGAATTAAGTGGCTTATTTAAATTCAATAAAAAGAAATAAGTATCAAAAAGTATTAATTTTGTACAAATGAAGCATTTAGAAGGAAAAGTTATTGCATTGGCCAGCGATCATGCAGGCTTCGAGAAAAAGCAGGTAATCAAAAAATATTTTGACCATAAGCAAATTCGATATAAGGATTTTGGATGTGATTCGGAAGAAAGTGTTGATTACCCGGTTTATGCACACCTGATTGGCGATGCCATTGAAAAAGGTGAATTCGAAATAGGAATTACCTTTTGTGGCAGTGGCCAGGGAATTAGTATTGCAGCAAACAAACACCAGGGCGTGCGTTCAGGAGTTTGTTGGAATACCGAAATAGCCAGTCTGGCACGCCAGCATAACAATGCAAATATTTGCGCAATACCCGGGCGATTTGTATCCGATGAAGAGGCGATAGAAATTGTAAATGCCTTTTTAAATGCAGAATTTGAAGGCGGCAGGCATGCACGCCGGATTGCCCAGATTCCGCTAGATAAGGGACAATGAATAAGCTGAAAAACATATTTCTGGAAGACTCAAAAATCGCGTTCGACAAAGCACACCGAAAAACGTTAAATTTTAATATTTCCAGGTACGACAATGCGGTTGCGAAGGGAAAACTTCGCTATAGAAATATGGATTTAGCCAAACAAAGGGCCGCCTATTTAAAAGGCAGGGTAGTTTCAAACCTTGCCACTTATCTCGAAGAATTTGAAAAAAATGCTTCAGGAAATGGAGTAGATGTGGTTTGGGCACGCAACAGTAAAGAAGCCCTTTCTGAGATCACAAGGATTTTAAAACAAAACGACGCTCACCTCCTGGTGAAAAGCAAGTCGATGATTTCGGAAGAAATTGAGTTAAATGAAAATTTAGAAAAAGCCGGATTTGAACCTCTTGAGACCGATTTGGGTGAATTTATTGTTCAGGTGGCAGGCGAAAAACCCTACCATATTTTAACACCGGCAATGCACAAATCGAAAGAAGATGTTGCCGAGCTTTTTAATAAAGAATTTAATACCCCGCCAGAGGCAAGTCCTGCCGAACTTACACATTTTGTTCGTAAGGTTTTACGCGAAAAATTTACGTCGGCCGAAATAGGAGTTACCGGCGCAAACTTTTTAGTTGCCGATGTTGGGGGAGTGGCACTTACCGAAAACGAGGGCAACGCTTTTATGTCTGTTGCCTTTCCGAAAGTACATATCGTCATTAGCGGGATTGAAAAAGTTATTCCGTCCATGCACGATTTGCAATTGATGTTTCCACTGCTTTCGACATTGGGTACTGGACAACAACTGACGGTTTACAATTCCCTGTTAACCGGGCCCAAAAAATCAAATGAAGCAAACGGTCCTCAAAAAATGATTGTGGTTTTACTTGATAATAAACGCAGCGAAATTGCCAAAGAAGAAAAACACTACGAAGCATTAAAATGTATTCGCTGCGGAGCATGTTTAAATACCTGTCCAATTTACAAAAATGTAGGTGGTTACACCTATAACACAACATACAGCGGGCCAATCGGATCGGTAATAACCCCCTTCTTTAAAGGTTTTGATAAATTTAATCACTTAAGTTTTGCCTGCTCTGTTTGCGGAGCATGCACTGCTGTTTGCCCGGTTAAAATTCCCTTGCATGATTTATTATTGCTAAACCGGAAAAAGTGTGTTGACCAAAAGCAGGATCCCATAATTTGGAATACAGGAATGAAGGCTTATGAATGGGCTTTTAAAAAGAGAAAGAACCTGGATCGATTTAACGGTAAGCTTAAGAATAAAGTAGCAAAAGTTACTAAAAGTGCATTGGGAAAAGAAAAAGAATTCCCCGCCTTTGCCGAACAATCATATAGTAAACAAACAAAGTAAAATTTAAACGAATTATCATGTTATCAAACACTTGCAAGTACGCATTAAGAGCCCTGATTTATCTCGGAAAATTTTCGGAGGAGAATAAACGGATCGGAATAAAAAGGATTTCGGAAGATCTTAGTTTATCGTCGCCTTTTTTGGGAAAAATTTTGCAAAACCTGGTAAAACAAAAGTTACTGGTATCCACAAAAGGGCCCAACGGAGGATTTTCCTTGTCACGTCCGGCTGCCGACATTTCATTGTGGGACATCGTTATCAAAGTTGATGGTGAAGAGTTCTTCACCAATTGTCTAATCAGTTTAGAACCCTGCTTTACGCACGATCCCACAAAACCACTTTGTCCTGTTCATTCTCAATACGATAAATTAAAGAAAGAAATTAGTGTTTTTTACAAAGAAACTTCCCTGGAGATCATTAGCGAAGATATTGATAAATACGAAGACATGGTAAGGTTGTAAAAACCGATGCCCTTTTAATTGAAGAGATTTTTAGCGCCCAGCTGTTGAAAGGGCAACAAATGCCTTAAAACAGTTTTTCCAGTTTTTTAGCGTTTATAAATAAGCGGTAGAAAACAACGGCCAGGGCCAGACCGGCAGAATTTGCCCATAAGTCGTAAACATCGCTACTGCGGCTTTTTGTTACTTTTTGTTGTAAAAATTCCAGTGCAACTGCCAGTACCAGGGCCAGCAGGGGAGTCCAGAAATAATAGTTGGGTGTGAATTGTTTAATGGGCCTGAAAAGCAACAGGCAAAGTAAAAAAAACATGCCGAAATGAACCAGTTTATCAAAATGGGGGATGTTTAAAAAGGGCTTTGACGGCAACTGGCTTGCTGGCATAAAGAGCAGGTAACACATTATAATTAAATAAATGGCGAGTCTCCAATAGTTTGAAATCTTCATGGCTGGTATTTACATTCATATTCCTTTTTGCCGACAGAAATGTTACTACTGCGATTTTTATAAAACCGTAAATACATCTCTCCGGCAAAAATTTCTTTCAACATTGAAAGCGGAGGCAAAAGTACGCAAAATCTATCTTCAGAATGAAAGCCTGGAAACGATTTATTTTGGAGGCGGTACACCCTCGGTTTTAACGGTCCCTGAACTGAGTGATATTCTTCAGTTTTTACGGCAGGAATATCAGGTGGAAGATGGTGCCGAAATTACCCTGGAAGCCAATCCGGATGATTTAACTTCAGCCTATCTAAAGGGAATTAAAAGTGCCGGGATTAATCGATTAAGTATTGGTATTCAGTCCTTTCAGGATAAGCATTTAAAGAAAATGAATCGTCGTCATAATTCAACGCAAGCCACTAAAGCGATTGAAAAAGCGGCGGCATTGGGTTTTGATAACTTAAGCATAGATCTTATTTATGGTTTGCCTGAACTGACAAAAGAACAGTGGAGTGAAAGCCTGAATCAGTCTTTTCAACTGCCTGTTCAGCATCTTTCGGCCTACCATTTAACCTACCACGAAGGAACGCCTTTCTATACCTGGTTGAAAAAAGGTACGCTAAAGGAGTTAAAAGAAAGCGAAAGTATTATACAGTTCAATATGTTGGTTGATGCAGCCGAAAAAAATGCATACGAACAGTACGAAATCTCGAATTTTGCCAGGAACCAAATGTATTCCCGGCACAATACCTCGTACTGGATGGGTAAAAAATACCTGGGTCTGGGACCCTCGGCCCATTCGTTTGACGGTCTTACCCGTCGCTGGAATGTTTCGCATGTTGAAGCCTACATAAAAGCTTTCGAAAACAAATCGAATTATTACGAGGAGGAAGTTTTGAGCCCGGGCGATAAATTTAATGAGTACCTCTTAACCCGGTTACGTACCCAATGGGGAGTTTCATTGGATTTTGTAAATCAGCAGTTTGGGGCTGAAAAGAAAGAACATCTGATAAAACAAATCAGAAAATATAAAGAGGCAAAAAAAGTTATTCTAAAAAACCAGATCATCACCTTATCGCGTGAAGGCCTGTTAATTTCTGACGAAATAATGGCCGACTTAATTATTATTTGATTGTTAACCAATAAGTTGAAATTAAAAATTGAAGGTATAAATATTGTAAAACCTACTGCTTGGATAGTTTATTTCACTATTTTAGCGGTTCTTTTTTAAAACAATTTGCATGCAGGTTAAGATTGTAAATAGATCGAAAAACGAATTACCGGCGTACAGCACTTTATTTTCTGCCGGAATGGATTTAAGGGCAAACCTAAATGAATCCATAACTTTAAAGCCTTTGGAAAGAACTTTAGTACCAACTGGTTTGTTTATTGAGTTGCCACAGGGCTACGAGGCGCAAGTTCGCCCACGCAGCGGTTTGGCTTTGAAAAAAGGAATTACGGTTTTAAATACCCCCGGTACCATTGATGCTGATTACCGCGGAGAAGTAGGAGTAATTTTAATCAATTTATCGGCAGAAGAATTTATTGTTGAAAATGGCGAGCGCATTTGCCAAATGGTTATTGCCAAACACGAAACGGTGGAATGGAGCCAGGTAGAAGTGCTGGAAGAAACGGATAGAGGAGCCGGTGGCTTTGGGCACACCGGGAAAAAATAATATGAGAAAGAGAGTTTTACAGGGATTGGGAGTTGTCGTTTTTTTATGGGCAGTTTCATCATGTTCGGGGCCACTAAAGATAAGCGAACACGACATTGTTAAAGCAGCCGTGGACCAGCCCAAAGCTGAATTGGCAGAGCAAAAACAAAAAGAGTTTGAGTACTTTTTTGTGGAAGCTCTTAAGCAAAAAATGTTCGGAAATGCCCAGGAAGCAATTCGTTTGCTATCGAGCTGTTTGGAGATCGATCCAAATTCGTCGGCAGCCATGTTCGAACTGGCAAATATACACGCTGTCAACAACGATTTTACCAGTGCCTCACTTTTACTGGAAAAGGCCATAAGTTTAAATCCCGATAACAAGTGGTACAAACTTTTACTGGCGCAAATCTATCAGCAATCCAGAAAATTTTCGGAGGCTGCAGATATTTATTCAGGTTTGCTGAATAAAGAACCCGAAAATCTGGAATACACATACATGAAAGCGGCACTTTTAGCCAGTGCACAACGTTATGGTGAAGCCATCGAGGCCTATAATCAGATGGAAAAGGAAACCGGAATTAATGAACAAATTTCGGTGGCAAAACAGCAAATTTATGTGCAGTCGGGGGAGGTTGACAAAGCTTTTGACGAAATTAACAGGCTCATTGAAAACAATCCCGGCGAAGCAAAATATTACGGATTGCTGGCCGATTTATACCAGAGTCAGGGAGACCAGGAAAATGCCCTGAAAAACTACGAAAAAATTAAGGAGCTGGACCCTGAAAATGGCTTTGTCCATTTTTCACTGGCCAATTACTACCTCGAAAACGGAGATCTCGAAAAATCCTTCCGGGAAACCCAAAAAGGCTTTTCCAGCATATCCGTTGATATTCAAACAAAATTGCAGTTGTATTACATGTTAACTGCTAATCAGGCTCAAACGCAATTAAGCGCCGAACAACAAACGGAATTAATAGAAATTCTTTTGGAAATGCATCCTGAAGAGGCCATGGTTTATACCGTTTATGCCGAAGTTTTAATCAAACAAAATAAGCTTAAAAAGGCTCGGGAAGAATTACTTAAATCGGTTGAAATTAACGCGAATGACTATGTGCTTTGGGAGCGCATAATGTATATCGGAAACGACATACAGGATTGGGATGGACTGTATGTTCATACACTAAAAGTAGTTGAACTTTTTCCGAACCAACCCCAGGGATATTTCTTTCATGCACTGGCTTGTGTACAATTGGAAAAATTCGAGGAAGCAATTAAGATAAGCGACGAAGGTTTGGATTATGTGCTTGAAAATCCACAAATGGAAGCCAACTTCTTAATGCTAAAAGGCGAATCGATCTACAAGTCGGATAATAAGGAAGAGGCCTTCAAAGTTTTCGACAAAGCTGTCGAAATCGATCCCAATAATCACTTAACACTTAATAATTACGCTTATTACTTATCCATCGACGGAACGAATCTTGACAAAGCCGAGCGTATGAGTGGAAAAGTTGTGGAACGCTTCCCCGATAATTCGACATATTTAGATACACACGCCTGGGTTTTATTCAAAAAGGGCGAATATACGCTGGCAAAATTTTACATGGAATCGGCCATGAAATACGGTGGAGACGAAAACGCGGTTTTGCTCGAGCATTTTGGCGATATTTTATTCAAATCAGGAAAAGTGGAGCAGGCCATTGAAAACTGGAAAAAAGCGAAAGATTTGGGTAGCGAATCCAATACGATAGATCAGAAAATCAAGGAAAAGAAATACATTGAAGAGTAGGAGATGGCGAGGAGAACTTCTTTTAAATTTTCGTTGTTAA
Organism: Draconibacterium sp.; assembly: GCA_041546215.1. Taxonomy (GTDB): domain Bacteria; phylum Bacteroidota; class Bacteroidia; order Bacteroidales; family Prolixibacteraceae; genus Draconibacterium. Next base: position 9,709 of record JBFEWU010000110.1, read on the forward strand.
TTGTTATTGTTACACTTTGCCTGGCATCGTGTAAAACCACGAAGGATATACCTGCAGAAATTCAGGCAAGGCCAATAAGTACCAATAAACTATTAAAAAAGATTGAAGAAAATGCTTTTGATTATGAGTACCTGACCATAAAAAGCATACGTTGCAATTTCACCAGCTCAAAATCGAAAGCAGCATTCAAAATTAGTCTGAAAGCCAAACGCGACGAAAAAATACTGGTTTCAATAAGCAAATTGAATATTCCGGTGGGGCGTGTATTACTTACCCCCGACAGTGTGAAATACGTGAACTACATCGACCGCGTGTATTTTATCGATGATTTTTCATATTTGAGTAGCTTCTTACACATCGATCTTGATTTTGCAACCATTCAATCCATTATATCAAACAATGCATTTTCGTATCGTAACGATAAAAAGGACAAGGATTTCAGAACGTTTAAATCATTTATTGCCGGTAACGAATATGTACTTCAATCGGAAAAGGAAAGAAAAATTTACAAACTTGATGAAAAGGCAAGAACACAAAAAATTGAACGTCGCCTGAAACGCCTGGATGATGAAGCCCTTATTATTCAGCGTATGTTTTTTAGTCCCGCTAATTTTTCGCTCACCAAGCTTGAAATGGATGACAAAACGAATCGTCGGAATATGAGTTTGAATTTTGATGAATTTGTTGAAGTGGAGAATATGGAATATCCCGGATCCATGAATATGAATTTTATATCACCGGAAGAAGAGATTAACATGAAGATTAAACTGAGTGGTTTTTCCACCCATAAAATTAGTTCGTTAACCATTAAAATTCCAGCCAAATACGAACAAATCCACGTAAGCAGGTAGAACCCAATATTATAATTGGTATAAATCCCTTACATTCGTAAAAACATATTTTTGAATGAGATCATTGTTTGTATGTGGAATATTTCTTTTCATTCAATCTTTTTGTTTTGCCCAGTCGATTACCGACCTGCAAAGGAAAAAACAAGAAGCTGCCAAAGAGATTGAGTTCACTACGCATTTGTTGAATGAAACCCGCCAGAATGAAAAATACTCCCTGAACGTACTTCGTTTAATTTCCAGCAAAATACAGGGCAGAAATACTATTATAGCAACCATAAACAACGAAATTGAAATTTACGGCGATTTTATTGCCAATAATATGCTGGCCATTGAAATGCTTAAAAACGACGTAGAGAAGCTGAAGGCTGAATATGCCAATATAGTACGAATGGCTTATAAGGATAAAAGCTCGGGCGATCCTTTGTTGTTTTTACTGTCGGCCGAGAATTTTAACCAGGCCTATCGGCGTCTGTTGTATTTCAGACGCTACACTGAGATGCGGCAAAACCAGGCAGACATCATTGAGGCAGTTGAAACAGCACTAAATGAAAGTATAAAAAAGCTGGAGCAGCAAAAAGCAACCCGGCTCCAGTTGATGGGAGTTACTCAGCAAGAAAAAGAAAAGCTTTCAATAGAACAAGGCCAGCAAAACACAGAGTTGAAAAAATTGCAACAGCAAAAACGCAGTCTTCAAAAAAAATTAAATCAACAACGCAGGATTGAGCAGCAGCTCGAACGCGAAATTCAGCGTATTATTGAAGAGGAAGCCCGAAAAAGCAGAGCTGCCGGAGGTTCCGGATTTGCACTCACTCCGGAGCAGAAACTGATCGGAAATGATTTTGAGCAAAATAAAAATCGCTTACCATGGCCGGTTGAACGCGGCATAATTGTGGAACATTTTGGTGTTCACCAGCACCCGGTTTTAACCCAGGTACAAGTTCAAAACAATGGAATTAATATAGCCACCGAAATTGGAGCCAAAGTGCGTGCGGTTTTCAACGGAGAAGTAAGCCGCGTATTTGGAATTATCGGGGGAAATACTGCCGTAATTATACGACACGGGAAGTATTTAAGTGTATATTCGAATTTGCGCGAAGTGGTGGTTAAAAAAGGAGACAAAGTAACAACCAAACAAAACATTGGCACGGTATACACCGATTATGACGAGGGTAATAAATCCATCCTTAAATTTCAGATATGGAAAGAAAGTACAAAGCTTAATCCCGAGTCCTGGATTGGAAGATAACTATTGCTGAGGACATCCCCACAAACCGGAACCAAAAGAAGTAACTGACAGGGTAAAAAAAGATTACTTTTTATCAATACTCTCTTTTATTTCCCTTAAATGACCCAGAATTTCCATGGTGACGGGATTTTCGCTTGCGGCATTTCGCATCTCCTCTTTTCGCAATCCGAGCTTGGTATCAAGCCTTCCCAAAATCAAAGAAAAGAGCAGGAAAACAACCATCATTAGCGGGTAAGTAATCCACTTGTTTTCATCCAAAAAATCACGAATGGTTTCATCTTTAAAGTCGTTCAGAAACATAAAAGCAATCATCACAAAACTAATGTAACCAATGTACATTCTGGCACGGTCGATGTAAATTTTCCAGCGAATAAACGTGCGCTTATTAAGTTGGATACCAAATACTTTCATCTGAATATGTTTTATTATCTGATTTTTAGTTTAAAATTCTGCAATTTATTGAATAGAGCAAAGAACAAAGAGCAAAGAACAAAGAGCAAAGACGCAGTGTCAGTAAACAGGATATCCGGATTTTCGGATATTCAGATTGCTGGACACAGAATATTAGAAATTTAGAGTATTCCAATATTTTGCCTAAGCCATTAATCAATAATCAATAATCAATTGTAAGTTGTCATTGTTGTCATCGTTGTCATTGTTGTCCGCTGTCACCCTGAGCGGAGTCGAAGGGTGCTCTCAGTGGATAAAAAACTAAACACAGAGTTCACGGAGGTCTCACAGAGGACCACGGAGGCATTAATCAATAATCCATAATCACTATCATTAATCAATTCTGTCGTTTTCGGTCTTTTCCGTTGCCA
>JBFEWU010000134.1:0-11592 GCA_041546215.1 Draconibacterium sp.
AAAGCGAATCCGGTAACCAATCCTTTCACCGGCTTTTTCGCCTAAAAGTTCGGCAAGACGCATGGCAATGGTTCGCGCCGCTAAACGTCGTGGTTCTAGCATGATGATTTTTTGCCCTTTCAGCCAGCTCTCTTCCAGAAAAACCAAAGGCAGCAGCGTACTTTTACCTGCTCCTGGCGGGGCATTTACAATGAGTGTATTGTCATTTTGTAAATGACGCTTTACTTCATCAATGACCCCGGTAATGGGTAAATCTATATTGTATGGATTAAAATTCATCTGGATGCAAAATTAGTGAATACTTATTAGCCCTTTTAATTGTATTCTCATTTAATCCTCTAATTTTGTTTAACCATGTTGGATATTCATTTGATATTGATGTTATTGCTTGCCGGAAGTATTGCCGGATTTATTGCCGGCTTGTTTGGTGTGGGAGGCGGGATCATTGTGGTTCCGGTTACTCTTTGGGTACTTTATAATCAAAACATTGAAAGTGAATATATTCAGCATATAGCTGTGGGAACTTCACTTACTGTTATGGTTTTTACGACTTTTATGAGTTCGTTGGGGCATTACCGGAAAAGAGCCATTCAGCTGAATGTGTTAAAAGCGATGGCTCCCGGTATAGTTATTGGCTCTGTTATTGGTTCCTTGCTGGCCAGCCACATTCCCAGTAAAAGTTTACAAATTGCATTTATCGTTTTTGCCTACCTGGTAGCACTTAAAACCATGGCTGGATTTAATCCTGATTCGTCGTGGAATTTGCCAAAACCTGCAGGTATATTTGGTGTTGGCTCTGCCGTTGGTGCAGTGTCGGGACTCCTGGGGATTGGTGGTGGTGTTTTTAATGTTCCCTTTTTACTGGCTTGTAAAGTTCCGGTAAAAACGGCAGTAGGTACTTCTGCCGCCCTCAGTTGGAGCGTTGCCATTTCGGGGGCCGTTGGCTATATGTGGCAGGGGGCACAGATTAGTAACTTACCTGACCATACCCTGGGATTTTGTTATCTGCCGGTTGCAATTACTTTAATTATTACCACAAGCATTTTTGCTCCTTTGGGCGTGAAGCTTACCCATGCGCTTCCTTCTAAACTAATGCGAATTATTTTTGGTTTGATGTTGTTGGGTGTATCCACACAAATTCTTTTTAAGTGGGTAATCTAGAAACTGGTTTCGCCTGGGATTCTATTTTTTTTTAACAAATCAATTGAATATAAAAATATTGTTCGTATTTTTGCGAATAACGAACAATGTAAAAATGAAAACACAAATTTTATCAGACCAACAGCAAAAAATAGCCCGTTATGCTAAAGCACTGGGGCATCCGGTACGGGTATATGTGATGCAATTACTGGGGGCCCAAACTTGCTGTTACAGTGGTGATCTAAGTAATGAGTTACCCATCGCCAAATCAACATTATCGCAGCATTTAAAGGAATTAAAGGATGCGGGTTTAATACAAGGCGAAATTGAAGCACCACGTGTAAAATACTGTGTAAACAAAAATAACTGGGCAGAAGCGCAGCAACTGTTTAAAGAATTTCTGAATATCTAAAAAAATTAAAAAAGTGGTTCGTTATTTTGCGAAATACGAACAAAAAGATGAATGAACATGGAAATTAAAGTTTTAGGAACCGGATGTGCCAAATGTAAAAAACTAGAAGAACTAGCGCGGCAAGCCGTAGAGAAAATGGGCCTTGATGCCCGTATTGAAAAAGAGGAAGATATCTATAAAATTATGCAGTACGGGGTAATGCGTACACCTGGTTTGGTAATAAACGGGAAGGTGGTATTAACAGGGAAACTTCCAAAAGCCGGAGAATTGGAAAAATTGTTAAACCAATAAATCAAGCAATAATGAAAAACTTAAAGTCAATTATTCTGAGCCTGGTCACTCTGCTGTTTGTATTTACTGTTTATGCCGCCAATGGCACAGGTGCAGAGGAAGACGCCGAAAAAACGGAAGTGTTGTATTTTCACAATACACGTCGATGTCCGACTTGCATGGCCATTGAAAAGGAAACCAAAAAGGTGTTAAAGGAACAGCCTTTTGCCGATGCAAAAACAAATGGTATGTTGCTGTTTAAATCGTACAATGCTGAAAATGCAGCGAACAAAAAATTGGTTAAAGAATTGGGAATTACCGGTTCATCACTGATCATTTTAAAAGATGGTAAGAAAACTGATTTGACCAGTAAAGGATTTATGTATGCGTTAAAACAACCCGAAAAGTTCAGGGCTGCATTACGTGATGTTTTAAACGACTGAACGAGCATTGGTTTGAAACTATATAATTCATTATTATGGTGTATTTGGCAGTAATCCAATACATTAACTGTAATCTTTACTGATAAAATTCTGATGGAAGAACTTTTAACAAGCCTGTACGAAAACAGTAAGATTCCCCTGTTTTCTGCTTTTTCCCTGGGTTTACTTACTGCAATCAGTCCGTGCCCCATGGCTACCAACATTACGGCCATTGGTTACATTGGGAAGGACCTGGAGCTTAGGCGTCGTGTTTTTTATAATGGCCTTATTTACACGCTTGGCAGAACACTATCGTATTCGGTTCTGGCCGTTCTGCTTTTTGTGGGTGCCGACCAGTTTAAAATTTCCTCCTTTTTTCAGTTGAATGGTGAGAAAATTCTGGGACCACTTTTGCTTGTTGTGGGTGTTTTTATGTTGGGAATATTTAAATTGAATTTTCCCGGGCTGAACCTGCTTTCATCCAAACTGGAGGGAAAAGGCAAATGGAATTTCTGGAATGTGTTGTTGTTGGGAGCGGTGTTTGCCCTGGCATTTTGCCCCTATAGTGGTGTTTTGTATTTTGGCATGCTTATACCCATGTCAATCAGTTCGGCACAAGGATTAATCCTGCCGGTAATTTATGCCATCGCCACAGGTATCCCGGTAATTATCGTCGCCTGGTTACTGGCATTTACAATTTCGGGAGTTGGGAGATTCTACAATACTTTAAAAACGCTGGAGTTCTGGATGCGACGCGTAATTGCAATGTTGTTCATTGGCGTCGGGATTTATTATGTGTGGGTAATTTGGATTTGAAAATTGATGGATCAATAAATACCCAAAACTTCTGAACTGGTTTTGACGGTCTGATCGTGGCAGGGGAGACTGGGCTATTTGAACGAAGAGTATAATATAATGAAGAAAATTATAGGATTAACAATTCTACTGGCGGTTTGGATTTTGCTGTATCTGAACCTGGACAAAATGACCGATTACCTCATTTATAAGGGATTTGGATTGGAGGAGGGAAAACACCTGACAGAATCCATCTGGTTTTTTGTTTATGAGGTGCCCAAAGTAATGCTCCTGTTAATTCTGATTGTATTCCTGGTTGGGGTTGTCAGAAGCTGGTTTTCGGCTGAAAAAACGCGAAAGGCCCTGGAAGGCAAATCCTTGCTGGCGGGAAATACAATGGCATCGGGATTGGGAATACTTACCCCCTTTTGTTCTTGCTCGGCCATTCCTCTTTTTCTCGGATTTGTGGAAGCCGGAATTCCAATTGGCGTTACCTTTTCATTTCTTATAGCCGCTCCTCTAATTAACGAGGTTGCACTGATTTTACTTGCTGGCTTGTTTGGCTGGAAGGTAGCTGTAATTTATGTAACGACGGGCCTGGTAATTGCCACAATATCGGGCTTTGTGATTGAAAAGTTAAAGTTGCAAAAATACGTGGCCGATTGGGTGTACCAGGTTAAATCGAATCAACAGGAATTGAGGGACGAAAAACTTACATTTAACGACCGTATTGAAATGGGTTTTGATACGGTAAAGGAAATTGTTGGAAAAATCTGGATTTACATTCTGCTTGGGATCGCCGTTGGGGCCGGGGCCCACGGATTTGTTCCCGAAGATTTTATGTCTGACTTAATGGGAACCGGTAGCTGGTATACTGTACCCCTTGCTATCCTGGTGGGTATTCCGCTGTATTCGAATGCTGCCGGTATCATCCCCATTGTGGCTGTTCTAATGGAAAAAGGTGTAACACTGGGTACTGCACTCGCCTTTATGATGTCGGTAATCGGGCTGTCATTGCCCGAGATTATTATTTTGAAAAAAGTATTAAAATGGCAATTGATTGTGGTATTTGTAGCCGTTGTCGCTACAGGTATTACAACAGTTGGCTTTCTGTTCAACTTTATTAATCTGTAACTCAAAATTCTTAGTCATGGAAAAAAAATCTTGTTCTGGTTGTGTTAACCCAAAAGACAATACCGTTTTTGCATGTTCGGGTGCGGCCGATTTGGGTTTGGCAAGCGATCTGCTTGCCCGCAAATTACATGCGAATGAAATAAGAAGTATGAAGTGCCTGGCTTTTATTAGTGCGGGAATAACTGAAATGATTGATACGGTAAAAGAAACCAATATATTGGTAATTGATGGTTGTCCGTTGGATTGTGGTAAACTGACCTTTGAAAAAAATGGGCTAAACAATTTCCAACACCTTCGCTTAACCGATTTGGGCTACGAAAAAGGCAGAACCAAACCAACAGAGGAAGTAATAGGAAATATGTATAATAAAGCTGTTTTAATGGCTTAAGAGAAAGTGAATTAGTATGAAAGTGTTGATATTGTGCACAGGTAACTCCTGTCGCAGTCAGATGGCGCACGGGTTTTTGCAGTCGTTTGATAGTAGAATTCAAGTTGAATCGGCAGGTACACAGGCCTCCGGAAAATTAAGTTCAGGAGCCGTAAAGGCCATGGCGGAAATTGGTATTGATATTAGCGGACACAGTTCCGATTCGGTTAAGAAATACCTGAATGACGAGTGGGATTATGTGATTACGGTTTGCGGTGGAGCAAACGAAACCTGCCCGGCTTTTACAGGTAAAGTAAAAAATCGCTTGCACATGGGCTACGATGATCCATCGCACGCCCAGGGAACTCCGGAATTTATATGGAGTGAATTCCAACGTGTGCGGGATGAAATAAAAACAGGATTTAAAAAACTTTATGAAGAGGAAATTAAACCACAGCTCTAGTGACTTGAAAAACAGGATTAAAACTTTAGTGTAAATAATTTTGTGTTCCGAAATGGATTCGACTTACAGTTCTTGAATTCAAAATACATAAGAATATGCCTTCAAAAAGAAGACTTAAATTCCTTGACCGCTATTTAACCTTATGGATTTTTCTCGCCATGACGGCCGGAGTTTTATGCGGATACTTGTTCCCTGAAATTGCTGATTTCTGGGAATCATTAAAGCCATCGGAAGAGAGTACTACAAACTTGCCCATTGCCATTGGATTGATTTTGATGATGTATCCGCCACTGGCAAAGGTAAAGTATGAGGAGTTGGGGGATGTGTTTAAAAATTATAAAGTACTTACACTCTCACTGGTTCAAAACTGGGTAATTGGTCCTGTCCTGATGTTTGCCTTGGGCATATTGTTTTTCAAACTCTTTCCAGGAGAGAACAATGCCAATTTACCCTACATGTACGGAATTATAATGATTGGCCTGGCGCGATGCATTGCCATGGTAATTGTATGGAACGATCTGGCCAAAGGTGATACTCAGTATGCTGCCGGACTGGTTGCCTTTAATTCCATTTTTCAGGTGCTGTTTTTCTCGGTTTATGCCTATGTGTTTATTGCCATTTTGCCGGGGTGGTTTGGTGTTCCGACCAACAATGCAGTGGAGAATATCACCATAGGAAAAATTGCAGAAAGTGTTTTGATTTACCTGGGAATCCCGTTTGCCGCCGGTTTTATTACCAGGTTTGTACTAGTAAGAATAAAGAACAAACAGTGGTATGAAAGCAAATTTATTCCGAAAATAAGTCCGCTTACACTGATTGCCCTTTTGTTTACCATTGTAGTTATGTTCTCATTAAAAGGGGAGTATATTGTAAAAATTCCGGGCGACGTGGTGTTAATTGCCATACCTCTTTTAATCTATTTTGTGGTGATGTTCCTGTTGTCGTTTTTGATGAGCAGGAAAATTGGTGCAAATTACGGACAAACTGCAACCTTGTCGTTTACAGCGGCAAGTAATAACTTTGAACTGGCCATTGCCGTGGCCATCGCTATTTTTGGGATGGACTCGGGCGAAGCCTTCGCCGCTGTTATCGGGCCATTGGTTGAGGTGCCGGTTATGATTGCCCTGGTAAATGTAGCGCTTGGATTTAAACAGAAGTATTTCGGTTAAGCGTTTATTATGCGCCAGACACAAAATTCCATGCTCAGAGCAAAAGGAGCTTTGAGCTCGTAAATGCCTTCACCGTTTATTCTTTGGGCTAAGCCAAAGCATAAAATCAGCCCCATAAGGCTTAAGTTTACTAATAAATTGTTAGTTCATAAGTAGGTGAAATGTTTGTTTTCACCGGAAATATACACTGATCCGGATTTTGCGTGAAAAAAGGAATTCAGGAAGATTAGGTGTGGGTATGCAATGGTTTTTGGAGATGAAGCCCGACAAGAGGTATGCTTGATCCAAAGCGATAATAGGAAGTTCACCAGAAAGACTTGTAATTCATATTTGAAATAAGTAATTATATTTGTGATGTTATGATTGTGATGAATTTGCAGCAGGCAAGTCTGCACCAAAAGTTGTCTGAAACAGGCGTAACTTAATTTGTAAAAATGCCAGGAAGTGGCATAATCCAACTTTATGAAAGAAAAAAGGGTAGTAATTACTGGTTTGGGAGCCTTAACTCCGATTGGAAACAACATAAATGAATTTTGGGAAAATGCAGTTAAAGGACAAAGTGGTGCAGCCCCGATCACCAGATTCGATACTGAAAAATTTAAAACCAAATTTGCTTGCGAGTTAAAAAACTTTGCTGTTTCTGATGTTCTGGACAGAACAGAAATAAAGCGAAGCGATTTATTTACCCAATACGCACTGGTTGCTGCCGGCGAGGCTTTGGCCGACAGTGGTCTCGAGCTGGAGAAGATATCGCCTTATGATGTGGGTGTTATCTGGGGTTCCGGTCAGGGCGGAATGCTTTCGTACGAAAAGGAAGTAAAAGACTACGCATTATCGGGAGGCACGCCGCGGTTTAGCCCTATGTTTGGTCCCAAGTTGCTGTTAAATATGGCTTCGGGAATGATTTCGATTAAGTACGGTTTAATGGGTATGAACTTTACCACAACGTCGGCATGTGCAACCTCCAATACCGCGATTATGGATGCCTTTAACTATATAAAGTTGGGCAAAGCAAAGGTTTTTGTAAGCGGTGGTTCAGAAGCCGGAATAATTGAAACGGGTGTTGGTGGCTTTATTGGCATGAGGGCCTTGTCGGTGAATAACGATCATCCGGAACAGGCATCGCGCCCCTTTGATGTTGATCGCGATGGATTTGTAATGGGGGAGGGTGCCGGTGCACTTATTCTCGAAGATCTGGATCACGCCAGGGCACGAGGAGCAAAGATTTATGCCGAGATTGTCGGAGCAGCCATGACCGCTGATGCCTATCATGTGGCAGCACCACATCCTGAAGGATTGGGTGCAGCAAAGTCAATGGAATTTGCACTGGAAGAAGCCGGTGTCAAACCGGAAGAGGTTGATTATTTAAATGCGCATGCCACTTCAACTCCCGCAGGCGATATCAGCGAGGTAAAGGCGATAATTAAAGTGTTCGGTACAGCGCCGGAAAACTTAAAAATAAGTGGTTCCAAATCGATGATGGGTCATTTGCTCGGTGGAGCCGGGGCTGTGGAATCCATTTTATGCATAAAAGCCATTGAAGAGGGAATAATCACTCCGACCATTAATACAAAGAATATCGATCCGGCTATACCAGAAACCATAAATATAATTACCGGCGAAAGTATTAAAGCCAATGTTAAGGTTGCCATAACCAACAGTTTTGGCTTTGGCGGACATAATGCAACATTGGTTTTTAAGAAGTTTGAGGAGTAATGAAGAACATGGCTTCAGATTCAAGACTGAGCCAATTCATTTTGAATATTAAAATAACACACATTCTATCTTCGTGAGAAATTACTCAGCACGATATGAAGAGACCCGAAAATCCTGATTAATCAATTTCTGTTGTCTTCGGTCTTCCGTCTTCCGTCTTCGGACTTTCCTTGACAACCTGACAACGCGAACGCAGTGAGTGGGCAACGTCTTCTTTATTTGTTGTCTGAATATCCGAAAATCTGAATATCCTGATTAATCAATAGACAATAATCACTAATCAATTTCAGTCCATTACCAGTTTCATGCCCAGCGAAACCATATTGGCCTTAAATGCCGAATTGCGTGAGTAATTGTTGTATTTCACATCGATGCTTTTAATGCCAAATTTCCAGATATGGCCTTTGGTGAAAATATCGGTGTAGCTAATTCCAAAGCCGTAGTTATTGGCATTAAACTTCGATAAATCGTAATCGGATGTGTAATGTCTGGCCGTTGAAAGGTGATCGTTGTAGGGTGCAAAATAATCGGCATCAGTTTGCGTGTAGAAACGATACGACGGATACACTGTAAACTTATCGCTTATTTTTACGGGTATTTCAATACTTGCCGTGTGCGAGTTAATCCCCCAGTTGTCGGTATAATAACGATAATAGGTTCGGATTGAAACGCGATGGTTTACAAAATAATTTAAACGGCTTGCAAGGGCTATCTTCAACCGCGAATCGGGCAGGCGCTCAATGTCGTCGGCCAAATGAAAACGCTGGTAAAAATAATCTTCCTTGTCTTTAAAATAAATCCGGTGATAAGGTGTCGATAATTGTCCGTTTTGCAAAATCACATCAGCAATGACCATGGCATTCATACGTGATGATAGAATTTGCGACAGGTTTAATCCGGCGGAATAAGAATTCCTCTTTTTCCCTTCAAGTGTAGTAAATACGGGCTCGTAACCGGGTATGGCAATTTGGAAAGCGCTTCCATTAAAATCATCCTCATCGTCAAGCTCCCAATCGTCTTCATCCTCATCGTCCTTACCCTGAGGCCTTAATTCTATGGGATAAATCAAACTCCAGGTGTCAAAATAAATATTTCCGTGGAAGCTTAATTCGGTGTTCTTTTGGTTAAAGAGCATGGTGTAGGCTCCTCCGAATCCAAGCGAGGTATAATCGTATTCGGCTGCAAACGATGCGCTGAGCGACCAAATCCGGTTTCGGTCTTCAGAGCTGTGGCTGTAGTCTGCCGAGAGGTTGAACCATACATCGGCTCCCGAAGCCCCCGAGCTGGCCACAAAGGGATCGGCCTGATGATTTTTACCAAAGGGATCGATGTTACTCGACGAAGCTGAAGTATAGGCAGAAGCATTTGCGTGGATGCTGAGCACCTCGTCGTCGTTTAAAGGAATTGCCACAATAATCGTAGGTGAAATGTCTTGTAATTCCTCAGTTCCCCATCCTCCTGTCACTGCTGCATTTTCTCCATCCTGCTCGTAATAATTAACCAGTATGTCGATTTCGGTACTTTCCAACACCCTTTTTTTGTAGGTCGTACGCTCTTTGTCAGAGCTTTCCTGCGCACTTAAAAGTGTTACTGAGAATACAAGTATAATTGCTGATAATAGTCTCATTTGTACAATCATTAATTACATCCGCAACCGCCCCCGGTTTTTCCTCCATTAGCTCCCGATGCCGCTTCACGATAGGATTGGAAAGTGGTTTGAAACTTGTCAATCTTTCGATCAGCCAATACCATGTCCGGATCGTTTATGTTTATTTTTTCGTATTCCTTAAGCGTTGTGCACGCGCTAAGTACTAGCAGGACTACACCGACCAGGAACAATACTTTTTTCTTCATTCTGATTTAATTTCTATGTTTTTACTTTTATGAATAGCTCCTTTGTCATCAATAATTATACACTCGACTTTTGGAAGCTGATTTATTCTATCTATTCCTGCTTCAACACCCATAACAAAAACCGATGTTGCCAGTGCGTCAGCAAGTTCAGCCTTGGGGGCAAATACAGTAGCACTGATTATGCCTGTAGCCGGATAGCCAGTTCGCGGATCCATAATGTGTGCGTATCGCTTACCCTTCATGATTACAAATTTTTCATAATCGCCCGAAGTTACAACTGCTCCTTCTTTTATGGGAAGCAGGGCAAAGGCTTTATCTTTATTCAATGGATTGGTAATGGCTACTTTCCAATATTCTCCATTGGGTTGCCTGCCCCAGGTGTTCATATCTCCCGACGCATTTATTATGCCTGCCGGCACTCCTTTTTTCATCAGCAGAGTTTTTGCCCGGTCGGCAGCATAGCCTTTGCCAATTGCGCCAAAACCAATTTTCATTCCTTTCTTGTTCAGAAAAACGGTGGAGGATTTTTTATCCAGTACAATATTCGGATAACCAACCTTGGCCACCGAAGCTTTAATGGTGTCTTCCGAGGGTAGTTCGGTCATACTTCCATCGAATTTCCATATCTTATCCATGGAGGCATAGCTGAGGTCGAAGGCTCCGTCGGTAAGTTGTGATATTTTTGTTGCCCGTTCAATCAAATTAAATAGCTCAGATGAAACTACAACCGGCTCAAGCCCGGCATTCTTATTGATTAACGAGGTTTCAGAACTGGCATCCCAGGATGAGATCAGTTTCTCGATACGTGTAATTTCTGAAATTGCCAGGTCAATATACTTATCTGCTTCTGCTTTATTTTTAGCTACAACCGTAATTTCGAAGCGGCATCCCATTAATTTAAGTGTTCGCTTATGGGGCTGTTGTGCTTGCAGGTTAAAGCCGAGAAAAACAAAAAATAATATGCCAGTGATGTGTTTTGTCATTATTTAATGAACGAATCCAAATGTTTTATGTATTCCTCAGGCGACATTTTTTTGAAGCCTGTTTCTCCCAGTACCTTGCCATTTTTATCGAGAATTGCCACAAGGGGGAAGAAGCCTTTGGGATTGTATTGTTCTGCCAGTTTTTTATTGATTTCAACCTGTTGGCTGTCTGCCTGATTCTTCTTTTTTCGAGGAAAATCGGCTTTGTGCATAACATAGTGTTCTTTCGCATAAGCTTTAAAGGTTTCCGATTCCCAGATTTCCTTTTCAAGTTTCATACAGGGCGCACACCAGTCGGAACCCTGAAAAACAAGAATGATTGTTTTATTATCTTCCCCGGCCAAATCTTTCGTTTTCGCAAAATTGTTTTGCCAATCCTGGGTGAATGCTGTAACCGAAATAAGCAGCAGCATCATGACTGCTAAAACCTTGTTATTAAAGAAAGCTGCCTTCATCATTTTATTCAATATTGATTTAAATATCTAGAAAACTAGATATATAACCTCAAAAAGAGAAAAATGTTGTGATGAAACGAGCAGAAATTTAAAGATGCTTAAATTAGCTATCGCTGATCTTCGATTCACAAACAAGCCTATTAAAATTTTTGCGAGATACATCGGATGCCACTGAAATAAACAATTTTAATGAGAATGTAATTTTTTGAGTATTCGGGTATTAGAATATCCGAATGTTAAAATGTTAGCGTGTTCAGTAAGCAGTGATCAGCAACCAGGATATCTGGATTTTCGGATATTCAGATTGCTGGATGTCGTTGTTGAATATTAGAATATCAGAGTATTAGAATATCAGAATTTATTGACCAAGCTATTAATCACTAATCAATAATAATTAATCAATTTCTTGTGC
>JBFEWU010000141.1:0-11343 GCA_041546215.1 Draconibacterium sp.
ATTATGGAGGCCGCTTTGGATGATTTAACCTGGGCTACAAATAACTTAACAAACAACGCTGGCCAGGTGGTACTTGAAGGAGCCGACGTTCTTTTGGGTAATGATGTGGATGACTGGAAGAAGTTTGCAAATTCCTTACGACTACGATTTGCCATGTCGATGAGAGAAGTAAATACATCATTTGCCGATCCGATAATTGCTGATGCATTAGCTAAACCATTGTTAAATGCTGAAGAGTATATTGCATTGGAACCCGGCACAATACCAGGGCTTGAAATCAAAGTTGACGGTTATTGGAGAGGAAATTCATATGTACGCATGGGTTCAACCATGTTTGAATCGATGTCAAAACCTGCTTCAGCAGATGGATCGGGAATTTATGATTTGAGATGTTCCATACTTTTTGAACCAAATGAAAACGATCAGTGGGTACCTTTCCCTCAAAATCCCGGGAATAATGTTCCGTCAGTAACGGGTAATCCCCATGTCCCTGGCCGATTAACGGATTGGAATTCAAATCGCTCAAATTTTGCAACATTCAATGTGTACTATGTCAATGACGTAACCATTCCTCAATTTTTAATTACTGGTTCTCAGGTAAGTTTTCTGAAAGCTGAAATTTATAACAGGGGAATTGCAGGGATTAGCGCAAATCAAACATTGGCTGAAACGAATTACATTGCAGGAATAAGCTCTTCGGTTAAATTTTGGTATAAGCATGCCTATAATTCAATATGGGAAGTGAATGCACCTGAAACAGAGGCTCCCTCTGCAGAAGATTTGAGTGCGATGCTTTCACATGAAGAAGTTGCATACAGTTCAAATGCGAGTACTGCATTAAAGCAGATTTATAAACAAAGCTGGATAGCACTGTTTCATCAACCGTTTGAAGCATGGACATTGCAACGCAGAACAAATAATGCGACTCCCAATGAACCTTTATCCGCTTCGAGCCTGGTTACCGATTTTAACCGCTTGACTTATCCTCCTTCGGAGAGGGAGACGAACAGAATCAACTGGAATACAGCTACATCTGGAGATTATTCGGAAAAAACCAAACTATGGATACAGCCCTAGAATAATTTGAGCTTAACATGGTTTGATTAATGAAGAAGGTCATCGAAAAATTTGTTCGGTGGCCTTTTTTACTTCATAGTAAACAAATTCGTGTAGTTATGGATAAGCTTCTTTTTTGTACAAACAAGTGAACTTCGAGGTAAACTTTAGCTGCATTAGGGCATAAAAAAAGGGCAACGCGGTGGTTGCCCTTTTTTTATGCTCTATTTTAGACACTCAGTTGCCCGTCCGAATCTGCGTTTTTCAGGTTGCGGACTTTGGTAGTACCGCCACCTTTTAAGGTTAATTCAACTGGCTTGTTGGTTTGCCAGGCTCCCCGGGTAAAGTCGGGCACTTCAATGGGTGCCGAACCGTTTGCAATGGACCACTCGCTGAGTGGAGTAATGCAACTCCATGCTGCAGCATCATATACATCCATATCCATGGGTAAGCCATTGCGCAAACAATCGATCAGGCGCCAGTCCATAATGAAGTCCATACCGCCGTGTCCGCCTACCTGCTTAGCCATAGCACCCACACGTTTTACAATTTCCGGTTCGTATTTTTCTTTCAGTTCAGCCATTTCTTCATCGCTGACTTTCTGGTGTCCAAACGCAATGTGCGTTAATGGCCATTTTTGTGCAAAACATTTGGTGCCGCTAAGCATATGAATTCTGGAATAGGGGCGCGGCGATGAAATATCGTGCTGGATCATAATTGTTCGGCCCTTAACCGTACGAATCATTTGCATATCCATATTCCCGCGCATGTCCCAACCAACAAACTGTTCAAAGAACGGATCTTCTTTCGCCTTTTCGGCAATTCGGTGTTTCAAGGTAAAGTCATCCGACATCATCGCAGTGAGGTATTCCATGCGATCGCCCCTGTTGATGTCCATGGCCTGACATATGGGACCCAGACCATGTGTTGGATATACATTTGCTTTGCGTTTATTTTCGTGCAAACGCCACATTTTTGTGTACGCCCCGTCACTCATCTTGTCGTCTTTGGGCTTATTGAAATGCCAGTAATCCAGGTCGTGAATGTATGCACCTTCTCCGTGGATTAAATCACCGAATAAGCCCTGACGAGCCATGTTTAAAGTGAGCAATTCAAAGAAATCGTAGCAACAGTTTTCAAGTATCACACAGTGCTTTTTTGTGCGTTCCGATGTTTCAACAATCTGCCAGCACTCTTCCATGGTTTTAGCAGTTGAAACTTCAATGGCAGTGTGGCAACCCGCTTCCATGGCTGCCAAGCCAACCGGAACGTGCCATTCCCATGGCGTAGCCGTATAAACAAGATCGCAAAGTCCGCTCTCGCATAAGGATTTAAAATTTAAATCGTCGCCAACAAATTCTTTGGCTTTTGGTAAGCCTGCTTCTTCCAAAATATTTTGTGCCCCATCAACAGCACTCTGGCGAATGTCGCACAAAGCAGTTATTTCAACTCCGTCAATATAAGTCATTCGCTTTACTGCACCCGAGCCACGGTCTCCGATTCCTACAAATCCAACTCGTACTTTGTCGAGTTTTGGAGCGGCATAACCACACATATTAAACAATTGTGGATTTGGATTGACTGCTGCTTCTTTAATGTGGTGCATTGCCGATTGCTCAACTTGTTCCTGCTTGCAAGACGAAAGTCCCCCGGCCATAACGCCTGCACCTGCTGCTCCCGTAATCTGGAAAAATTTTCTACGATTAGTTTTCATTGTGATTCAATATGAAGTTTTAAATAAAATACAAAAGACATACAAAAGAAAATTAAAAATTTATAAATAGCAAGAAGATCCATCAGAATCCTCCGTGATTTTAATTTTTGCCTTTAAATTTACTTATATTCGTTTAGAAGATTAGTTCTGCAATTGATTTTATTATAGCTAATCTTCAGGATCTAACTAATAATCAATTTTCATGAAACGACTCATTCTTTTTTCAGTTGTAATGCTCTTGTGCACCGGTTTAATGGCACAAGAAGAAGTAAGCAAACAGGGTTGGAATGTTGGTGCTTTGCCAACCATTACATTCGATACCGATCTTGGACTTCAATACGGAGCATTGATTAATTTGTTTCATTATGGCGATGGAAGCCGCTATCCGAAATATAACCATTCGCTTTATCTCGAGGTTTCACGATTTACAAAAGGCAGCGGAATTAACCGTTTATACTACGATTCGGATCAATTGTTCCCGGGAATCCAGACTTCGGTTGATTTAAGCTATTTGTCGGACAGGGCATACGACTTTTTCGGTTTTAACGGTTATGATGCAGTGGTAAATAAGGACTGGTTCGACGATGAGGCCACAGCTTACCGTACGCGAATGTTTTATAAATATGATCGGAAAATGTTTCGGTTTAAGGTGGATTTACAAGGCAAACTGGCTGGTGATCATTTTAAATGGACAGGGGGAGTTAACCTATTGAATTATAAGCTTGCTTATGTGGACATCGACCGTTTAAATAAAGACAAGGATGAAAGTGATAAGTTACCTGAACACACTGAAGAACCAGGATTGTATCAAAAGTACAGAGAGTGGGGAATTATTTCGGATGAGCAAGCCGATGGTGGATTTGTTCCTACAGTAAAAGCAGGTCTGGTTTTCGATACCCGCGACAACCGGCCAAATCCCATGACAGGAATATGGACAGAGGCCGTTTTGGTAGGATCGCCTGAATTTTTGGGTGGCGAACAAAATTTTGCAAAGTTGAGTTTGATACATCGTCAGTATTTTACCCTGGTACCCAATGATCTTTCGCTGGCATACCGTTTGGCCTATCAGACCACTTTAGGAGGTGATGTGCCCTTTTATTACCAAACACAAATTATTACATCGGTATTAAAAGGAGCAAGTTCAGAAGGTTTGGGAGGTGCGCAATCATTACGCGGAATTCGCAGGAACAGGGTAGTAGGAAACGGATATTTTCTTGGAAATGTGGAAGCCCGGTGGAAGTTCGCACGATTCCAATTTATAAACAATAATTTCTATTTGGGCTTGAATGCTTTTGCTGATTTTGGAAGAGTTACGGATAAAATCGATATTGAAGGATCAAATTTAAGTACCCTGCCAGGAGATTACTTTGATCCTAATAGTGAAGAAATGCATTATTCATGGGGCTTAGGGCTTCGTGTGGCCATGAACCAGAATTTTATTATTCGCTGCGATTACGGAATGACACTTGATGAACGTGATGGTGATTCCGGAGTTTATATCGGGTTGAATTATTTGTTTTAGAAAATGGTAACAAAGCTCAAAGCTGCTCCACAGGCATCTTCCAAATGAATTAGGGATTCCATCTCTTCCAAGAGATGGAATCCCTGATTTGTACTGGGATCTAATTTTTTACAATCCAGTCGGCAATCCAGTCGCCCACATCTGATGTTGACTGTGCTAGTCCTTCCGCAATATCTTCGGTAACAAAGCCTGCATCCATTGAAGCGGCAACAGCATCGCGTATGATTTTCCCCTCTGCTTTTAAGTCGAAAGCATATTCAAACATCATGGCAGCTGAAAGAATGGTTGCGATGGGGTTGGCAATATTTTTCCCGGCAGCCTGCGGATACGAGCCGTGGATTGGTTCAAAAACAGAAGTATGAATACCCATTGAAGCCGATGGCAGCAATCCTAGCGAACCGGTGATCACACTGGCTTCGTCGGTTAAAATATCGCCAAACATATTTTCGGTAACCATAACATCGAAGTTTTTAGGCCACTGAATAATTTGCATGGCTGCATTGTCCACAAACATATATTCGGTTGTAATATCAGGATAGTTTGGCGCCATTTCCTGTGCAACCTCACGCCACAAACGCGAGCTTTCCAGAACGTTGGCTTTGTCTACTACCGTAAGTTTTTTATTGCGTTTTGCTGCAAATTCGTAGCCTAATTTTAAAATTCGTTCCACTTCTTCTCGGGTGTAAATACAAGTGTCGAAAGCGGTGTTCCCATTGTCTTTTCTGCCTTTTTCTCCAAAGTACATTCCGCCGGTCAATTCACGAATACATACAAAATCCGCACCTTCAACCAGTTCGCGACGAAGAGGTGATTTATGCAACAATGATGCAAAAGTTTCCACGGGACGAATATTGGCAAATAAGCCCAGTTTTTTGCGCATGGCCAGCAAGCCTTGTTCAGGTCGAACTGTTGCTTTTGGATTATTATCAAATTTTGGATCTCCAATGGCACCAAAAAGTACGGCATCCGAATTCATACACAATTCATGAGTAGTTTCCGGATAGGGATCGCCAACTGCATCGATGGCACAGGCTCCGGTTATTGCTTCTTTGTATGCTAATTCGTGGTTAAATTTTTCTGCAACGGCTTTTACCGCTTTCATGGCCTGGTCAACAATCTCAGGTCCAATCCCGTCGCCGGGAAGTAAGGCAATATTAAGTTTCATGTTTTTTTTAAAAAAGATGGAAGTCCGAAGCGCTAATCCGGAAATCCGTGTAGTTATTATTTTTCGTCTTTTAAATTCTCAATTCTACCGGCATGGTAATCATTTTCAATCACGTTCAGCATACGAATGGTTGCTAAAATGGCTGCTGCTGTCTGATCAGGGTGGAGGCCTTTTGTTTTAAACTCATGGTCTGTTTTCCAGGTTACCACCGTTTCAACCAAAGCATTTGTTCTTCCTCCCGGAGGAATGGTAACAATATAATCAACAAGGATAGGCAGAGGACGCTCAAGCCGTTTGTAAATTTTCTTAATGGCGTTGGCAAAAGCATTATATTGACCATCGCCGTCGCTGTATTGCTCATAGAGTTTGCCTTCAATTTCGATCGAAACGTTGGCAACCGGCCGAAGTCCCATGGTATAATTTACCGAGTAATTGATCACTTTTACTTTCTGTTCGAAGAAATCATTTTCCAGGACATCAGCTACTATGTATGGCAGTTCGTCGCTGGTTATGGTTTCTTTTTGGTCGGCAAGTTCAATAATTTTGTCGGTTACTTTATTCAGTGAATCTTTGTCTAACTCAATTCCAAGATCTTCCAGATTTTTTTTGATGTTGGCTTTGCCTGAAGTTTTCCCCAGCGCATAGGTCCTGGTTCTTCCAAAGCGTTCAGGAAGTAACTCATTAAAATAGAGATTATTTTTGCTGTCGCCATCGGCATGGATTCCACTACACTGGGTAAAAACAAATTCACCCACGAGAGGTTTGTTTGTGGGAATCCGGATTCCCGAGAAGGATTCCACCAGTTTTGAGATTTTGTTTAACTGCGACTCCTTAACGTTGGTTTTCATCTCCAGGTGGTCTTTTATGGTAGCAATCACACTGGATAATGGTGCATTTCCTGCCCGTTCACCCAAACCGTTTACGGTGGTATGCACGCAGCTGATTCCTGCTTTTATGGCATGAAATACGTTGGCAATGGCCAGGTCGTAATCGTTGTGCGCATGAAAATCGAAGTTAACATCAGGGAATGATTGAATCATTTCCAGACAAAAATCGTAAGTTTCATCGGGATCGAGTATTCCCAGTGTGTCGGGAAGCATGATGCGATCAATATTTTCATCTTTCAAACTGGAAATCATAAAATGAACGTAATCTTTTGAATTGCGCATTCCGTTCGACCAGTCTTCAAGATAAATGTTCACCTTTATTCCCATTTCATCGGCAAAAGCGATTACCTTTTTTATGTCTTCAACATGTTGCTCAGGCGTTTTTCGTAACTGTTCGGTTACGTGTTTGTGCGATCCTTTGCAAAGTAAATTAATGACCTTGCCTCCTGCATCGGCTATCCATTGCAGCGAGATCCTGCCATCGACAAAGCCCAGTACTTCTACTTTATGGAGTTGACCTTTTTCTGCTGCCCATTGCATAACTCTCTTTGTCCCTCTGAATTCGCCTTCCGATACACGTGCAGAGGCTATTTCAATGCGGTCAACTTTTACATCTTCAAGCAGCACTTTTGCCACACTGAGTTTTTCACCCTCGCTAAACGAAACCCCTGAGGTTTGTTCGCCATCACGAAGGGTTGTGTCCATTATGGTAAGGTGCTTATAAGATATTTCATTTGTTTTACCTGTCATGTCTGTTTTTTTTACCTGTTATTACGAAGAAGAGTCAATGGGAATCTACCTTGGGAAAAGATGCTTTATCCTTCTTCATCCGGTAGGAAACACCCAATAATTAGTTGGTTTCAAACTCCGCAATTTTTTCTTTCATTTCAACCAGGTAGTCGATATCGTCCAATCCGTTTTGTAAACAGTGTTTTTTGTATGGATTAATTTCGAAATCAACAGTTTCCCCTGTGGCCGAAATGGAAAATGTTTGTTTTTCAAGGTCCACGTCAAAAGTTGTATTTGCATCTTTTTCGATGGCATCAAAGATCTTTTGAAGGAACTCTGCAGAGACAACAACCGGTAAGAGTCCGTTGTTCAAGGCATTTCCTTTAAATATGTCGGCAAAGAAACTGGAGACCACTACGCGGAATCCGTAATCGTAAATTGCCCAGGCTGCGTGCTCACGACTTGAGCCACTCCCAAAGTTTTTACCTGCCACCAAAATTTTACCGGAATAGCTTTGGTCGTTCAGCGGGAAATCAGTTTTCGGACTTCCATCTTTTTCGTATCTCCAGTCGCGGAAAAGGTTATCGCCAAATCCTTTACGTTCCACCGCTTTTAAAAAGCGCGCCGGAATAATCTGGTCGGTATCTACATTCTCGATTGGCAGTGGTACCGCCGTAGAAGTTATTGTGTTGAATTTATCGTAAGCCATTTTTGAATATTAGAATATTAGAATATTAGAATTTTAGAGTTTATCTATTTTGTAAGGTTTGACGAGATTTAATTAAGATTGAAGTTATTTCATGGGCCTCTTTTATTAATTGCTCTGCTTTGGCACCAATTGCAAGATCTTCTTCAGCCGCAAATTCAAGCCAAAATTCACTTTCATCCGCTTCTTCAATCGAGATGCCCAGTTTTGAGATAATCATTGGGATTGTTTGTGCCACACAGGTAGCCCTGTAATTTGCCGCAACAGAAGTTGAGCATCGAATTAATTGACCTTTTATATGGTTGCCAAGCATATTATTAGGCAAATCCAAAGAAAATTTTACACAATCGTGCGCGAAGACTTTTGTTCTTTGCTTCATTTTTTCTTTAAATGTTCCTAATTCACTTTTTGTCATATCTCGGTTTTTATTATTCCGATCTTCTAATCCTCATTATTCCAATCTTTTCCTTAAAGCATTTCCCTGGGATCAGAAATTACGCCGTTAACGGCGGCAGCGGCTGCCGTGAGTGGACTGGCAAGCAAGGTTCTTGCTCCTGGTCCCTGGCGGCCTTCGAAGTTCCTGTTTGAAGTTGAAACCGAATATTTGCCTTCAGGAATTTTATCGTCGTTCATGGCCAGACAAGCAGAACATCCTGGTTGACGAAGTTTAAATCCTGCTTCTTCCAAAATTTCGACCAGTCCTTCAGCTTTAATCTGGTTCTCAACGGCTTTCGATCCTGGAACCAGCCAAGCGGTTACATTGTCGGCTTTTTTCTTCCCTTTAATAAAAGTTGCAAACTCACGGAAGTCTTCAATTCTGCCATTCGTACAGCTTCCAAGGAATACATAGTCAACAGGTTTCCCTTTCATGGCATCGCCCTGATTGTAGCCCATGTACTGCAACGATTTTTCGTAGGTCGTTTTGTCGCTGCCTTCCATTCCCGCAGTGGTTGGGATCGTTTGAGTAACACCAATTCCCATTCCCGGATTTGTTCCGTAGGTGATCATTGGCTCAATGTCGGCTGCATCAAAAGTCAGTTCAGTGTCGAAAACTGCACCTTCGTCCGATTTTAATTCTGCCCATTTGGCAACAGCAGTTTCCCAGTCTTCGCCCTTTGGCGCAAATTGTCTGCCTTTAATATATTCCAAGGTTGTTTCATCGGGAGCTATCATTCCTCCGCGGGCACCACTTTCAATACTCAGGTTACAAAGTGTCATACGTCCTTCCATGCTTAAACCTGTAATTGCCGAACCTGCATACTCAATAAAATGGCCGGTTCCGCCACTGGTCGAAATTTTGGAAATCATATAAAGTGCAATGTCTTTTGCTGTTACTCCTTTCCCAAGCTCACCGTTTACGGTAATGCGCATTTTCTTTGGTTTAGGCTGCATAATGCACTGGCTTGCCAATACCATTTCCACCTCGCTGGTTCCGATGCCGAAGGCAATTGCACCAAAGGCGCCGTGCGTTGAGGTATGACTGTCGCCACAAACAATGGTCATGCCCGGCTGTGTTAATCCCATTTCAGGGCCAATGATATGTACCACTCCATGACCTTCTGATCCGAGGTCGTGATGCGTGATTCCGTGCTCACTACAATTGGTCTTTAGCATTTCCAGCTGGTGACGAGAAAGCTCGTCTTTTATCGAAAGGTGTTGATCGACGGTGGGCACATTGTGATCGGGTGTTGCGGTGGTTTGCTCCGGACGAAACACTTTCAGACCACGGGTTTTCAGACCTAAAAAGGCCACCGGACTGGTTACTTCGTGTATGAAGTGACGGTCGATATATAATACATTTGGGCCGCCTTCAACCTGTTTTACTACGTGCGCATCCCAAATCTTATCAAATAATGTTTTTGCTGTCATATTTTAGCGTTCAATTCATGCTTCGACAACACTCAGCCTGACGAAACATTGAGCGTGGTCGAAATGTGATTATTTATTTATTTTCCTACAGGCAGTTTATTTATTGCGTCAAGAAATGCCTCAACCGATGCGGTGATAATATCGGTATGGGCACCAAAACCATGGAAAATGGTGTCGTCGTATTCCACTTGCATGTGCACCTTTCCAATATCATCACTGCCGCGCGTGATTGCCTGTACCAAGAATTCCTCGATGGTAACCTGGCGATGGATGATTTGTTTTACAGCCTTAATCGCTGCATCCACCGGCCCATTACCCGATGTTGTTGCATCGAATTTTTCTCCGGCAATATCTAAACGAATCGATGCCATTGGTTTCAGCTCTTTTCCGGTAACAACCTGCAAATAATCCAGTTTTATACGTCTCTCCTGGCGGGTTGCATCGCCAACCAACAAAGCGATATCGTCGTCGCGGATGTCTTTTTTCTTGTCAGCCAATTTCAGAAACTCTTCATAAACGTCATCTAACTGAGCTTTATCCAACTGGAAGCCCAACAGTTCCAATCGGTGTTTTAAGGCGGCACGACCGCTACGTGCAGTTAATAATATGGCCGACTCATTGATTCCCACATCTGTTGGATCCATGATTTCGTAATTCTCGCGATTTTTCAAAACGCCATCCTGATGTATGCCCGACGAGTGCGCAAAAGCATTACGTCCAACAACCGCTTTGTTAGGCTGCACCGGCATATTCATCAGGTTTGAAACCAAACGGCTGGTGTTATAAATCTTTTTCGTATTCACTCCGGTTTCAATTCCCAAAGCTTTGTAATGCGTTTTTAAGGTCATTACCACTTCTTCCAGGGAAGTATTTCCTGCACGTTCGCCAATTCCGTTTATGGTAACCTCGGCCTGGCGGGCACCATTTAAAATACCCGCTACTGTGTTGGCAGTGGCCATTCCCAGGTCGTTGTGGCAATGCGTTGAAATAACCGCCTTGTGAATATTTGGCACATTATCAACCAAATATTTAATTTTTGCACCAAACTCGTGGGGCAGGGTATACCCGGTGGTATCCGGAATGTTTACAACCGTTGCACCGGCTGCAATTACCGCTTCGATTACGCGGGCCAGGTATTCGTTTTCGGTACGGCCTGCATCTTCGGCATAAAACTCCACATCCTCAACGTATTTTTTTGCGTATTTAACCGCTTCAACACCACGTTCCAATATGGCATCAGGATTTGAATTGAGTTTGTGGTAAATATGAAAATCAGATGTTCCTATTCCGGTATGGATCCGCCCTTTTTTTGCGTATTTGAGCGACTCGGCTGCAACATCAATATCTTTTTGTACTGCGCGGGTTAGAGCCGTTATGGTTGGCCATGTAACCGCTTTTGAAATCTCAACTACCGATTCGAAATCGCCCGGGCTGGAAATGGGGAAGCCTGCTTCAATAACATCAACTCCCAATTCCTGCAAAGCTTTAGCAACTTCAATCTTTTCTACCGTGTTCAACTGGCAACCGGGAACCTGTTCACCGTCCCTCAATGTTGTGTCGAAAATGTAAAGTCTGTCACTCATGTTTTAATTTATTATAGTTGTTTTTTGTTCCTTAAGCATGAAAAAAGCCACCCTCTATTCTGAGAATGGCTTTAGATTATCCAATATCGTTTTTCAACATACCATTCTCAAT
>JBFEWU010000568.1:0-2070 GCA_041546215.1 Draconibacterium sp.
GTGTTTTGTTCTGAGCAAAATCAATGCGGTCAATTAAAGTAGTTTCCCAATCGATAAGTCTTCCGTCGTACCGATAAATTTCGCAGTCTATACAGGACCAATGTGAGCAATAAAAATTATAGAAAAATTCATCATTATAGGTCCAGCGCTGAACCGTGCAGAGGTGGCAGTCACCACTGCTTTCCAATTCTGTTAAACGTGTTTTTAACCATTCCGGAATAATGACTGGTTCTGGTTCACGCTCTTCGCAGGCTGTTAAAGCAAAAAACACAAACATTATGCAGATGTATTTTTTCATCATGTGATCTGTTTAAATGGTGAACCAAAAAAGTTAAGTCGTTTTCAAAGTTACCGTAATTTTTCAGGAAGTACAATTCGTTAAAAAATACCGTGAGAATCTGGGATCAGCCAGCTGCCTGATCACGGAAACAATGATGAAAACCATCCCTGAAAAAAGGAAAGGTAAGCCAAAAATGACTTACCTTACTCCTATTTTCTATCTACCAATTAAGCTGCTAATCACATTCCCCATATGTGATTAATCCTGAATTGCCCTCAAAAATTCTTTGTTTATAATTTTCTTTGAAACATTTCAGTTTTGTGTTATATTCTTCAAAAAGTCGCTGTATTCTATCAGGGTGAATACGTAAGTTACGTATCAATTCACATGCCAAATTACATATTATCCTGACTGACAACACATTACGGCCAAGCCACATTCGATCACCTGTCCCACACCGGGTCACATAACCCATTACTGAGACAAAATTTCCCTTATGACCGGGATTATTTGTTCGATGCTAAATGTTCTGCGGCGATTTCCACCTCCTGATACCACTCTACTCCATATTTTTTTATGAGGGGTTCTTTCAGGAATTTATACAAAGGAAGCTTTTCTGATACGCCACAAGCTCTGCCCGGCTTGCAGATGTCCAGTTTCTGGTAGTTAACGGCATCGAAACGTTTGTACTCGTTAATACGAATCGGGAAAAGGTGACAAGAAATGGGTTTACGAAATTTTGTTTTTCCCTCGAAGTGGGCTTTTTCGATGGCACATTTTAAAATACCCTGGTCATTGTAGTAGGAATAAACACACTGGCGATCGTTAAACAGTGGAGTTACCAAATCACCATCGCTGTCAATTACCGAATGCCCTTGTTTTTCCACTTCCCTCTTGTGTTTTTCGGGCAATAATCGTTCAAATGTATGGTATTCTTCTTCAATTAAGATGGCTTCATCGTCACTTAAAGGAGCACCTGAGTCTCCTTCGATACAACAAGCACCTTTGCATTTGAGAATGTCGCATAGAAAATACTTCTCAAAAATATCGCGGCTTAATATGGTTCGTCCAATCTCAATCATTTTCAAACGAATAAAAGTTGTCACTTCGAACAAAATGAGGAATCTTGTCATGGAGAATCTCCACTTTGTCCGGGATGACAAGCATATCGAACTCGGTTATTTGCTATCTTTTACTTTATCAGGTTCTTCCCTGTCATTTCAGCAGGAACTTCCAGGCCCATAACAGTTAAAAGGGTTGGAGCCACATCTGCCAAAATACCATTATCCAACTCTATTCCTTCTTTTTGGGTAACAAAAATACAAGGAACCGGATTTAGAGAGTGTGCCGTGTTTTCTGAACCATCTTCGTTAACTGCATTATCGGCATTTCCATGGTCGGCAATAATCATGATCTCATATCCCCCTTTTTGTGCGGCCGTAACCACATCCTTAACACAGGCATCAACAGCTTCAACAGCTTTATAAACGGCTTCATAAATTCCGGTATGTCCAACCATATCGCCATTGGCAAAGTTCAAACAAACAAAGTCGGCTGTACCATTTTCCAGTTCAGGAACAATTGCATCGCGCACTTCGGGTGCCGACATCTCAGGTTGAAAATCGTAAGTAGGAACTTTTGGTGAAGGAATCAGAATACGACGTTCACCCTCGAATTCAGATTCTTGTCCGCCACTAAAAAAGAAAGTTACGTGTGCATATTTTTCGGTTTCGGCAATGCGGATTTGTTTCAATCCAGCTTTAGCAACCACTTCTCCCATTGTATTTGTA
>JBFEWU010000500.1:0-3058 GCA_041546215.1 Draconibacterium sp.
ATTGTTTCCAGCACCACCGGCTATCACAGCCACTGTTCCCCAAGCACCACCAATATCAATTGTGTTCCAGGTTGCGGCAGGATTTGTCGCATCTGAAGCATAAGTCCATTCAGCCTCTAATGCTGCATATGCACCGTCATATGAAATCTGGAATCTGGGCAGCCATGAGTCGATATAATTGGCTCCATTTACAACAAAGAATACCCAATTTTCACCGTAATCAACAGTTAATAACTGGTCGGGAGTAGTACCTGAACCCGAATAGGTTGCTGCCTCAATTGGTGAAACACATTCGCCAACAACTGGATCAAGGGGCCCTGCAATACTGTCTCCTGCATCATTCAATGCAGCTACGTCAAGTGTAAATGCAGGTTGTGGAATAATCCGGTATACAACAATGTTATCTGTACAGCCTATTGAATCTTCAGCATAAGCTACCAGCAATACCTGATCCGTTAAACCGTCAAAATATTTCCATGCAATATCAATCGAGTGATGTTGCCCTGTAGCATCTGCTACTGGATTAATATTATATTCAGGAATTACAGTAGAACCGTCTCCATAAATATATTTTCCATTACCATCTGAAGGATCAATGGCACCATCTGAAGAAGGAAGAACTCCTCCATAACCAATAAGACTATCTCCATTTGCAATAACATCATTATTATTAACAACAAACCATCTTACATCAGTTTGGCCAGAGGCGTTTACCGTATATGTATAAACTTGTCCCTGCACTGGATGTAGTTCATCAGCAGTACATCCATTTAAAGTATTTGGAATTAGCAGAGTCGGCCCACCACTAATAACATTAGTGTATGACTTCTGCCCGTACACATTCGAACCGGCTAAAATAGCCGCAATAAAAAACGTTAGAATTAAAATTTGCTTTTTCATCATATTAAATTTTAAATTAATAAATGGTCCTGCTTTACAGATTAAATGGCTGCTAAATAGATCGCCCCCGTCGGTTGACGGGATTTTCTCTATTTTGCTTTCTTTCTCTCAATAAAAACAGAACGTAGGGTTTTTTTCTTTTGATCCCTTCCTTCGCTTATCCCCCGCCAGACGGCAGAGCATAAAGAAAAAAAAGAGACCGTTGACTGACTGTTTATCGGTTGTTAAGGTCAATCGTTGTTTTACTTCAAAATTTCAATTTTTGGGGTAATCTAACATCGTTCAACATAAAGGATCGTTTCTTAATCAAGGGGTTTCCCGCCCGTTAGTCCGTCAACCGACGGATGGACGGAACGAGAATCCCCTGACTCCTATCTCATGGTTCAGACTCAGGGTAAAGTGGTATTTGTGGTGTATCGTCAAAATACTTGTTGTTGTAGAGAAATAAATACCAGCCCTACCCTTTGTCCGCAGCCGCTGTTTTACCAGCCGCCATACAGAACCATACTCCCCGAATCCTCAACGCATTGATGATCCGGAAAGATTTTTTAGCTTTTTAGTCATGTTTCATAGGCATGTCCCTTCTTTAAATTGTTAGCAAATGTCCCTCGTCCTTCCAGGCTTATTCCCGGAAAGTTCGGTTTTCTAGTAAATATTTTTGTTTCCGCGTCCTTCGGAGCAAAAAGATGCGGATTTATTTTTAATTTACAAACTCCCGCTGACTCAATAGCCTCAGGCACTGTTACCACGCGATGCAATCGCGCCGTAGCGGTGTGTAATAGCGCGGTAGCAGTGTTCATCGATATGTTCTTATCCTTTCTCATGTTTAATAATCCTGTTTAATTATTTGTGGTCGCGGGTTAATGGTAATTTCCCGCATTACTTCTTCTGTTCTGTTGCCGTTACAATCTGCCACCCAGTAATATATATGGTGTACTATATCGCCAAAGTATACCCCATCGCCGGGCAGTAGAATATCGCTGCCATAGGTCGAGGGTTGCCCTGTTCCACTTAGCGTTCCGTTATTAATGATGGCCCCGGTAAGCGGATCGAAGGTATCGCCAAATTCTATGCGCCAGTGGATGCTGTCGACCATGGACAGGGAATCGCAGCAATTGTCTTCCAGGCTGGTAAGATCCAGGGAATTATCTCCTGCCGGCAGGGTATGGAAATCAACCGGGTATTTTTTCACCAGCGGATCCACGTGGTTCCATACCGGATTTGGATTTGCCTCGTCGTAAATTGCCCAGTGCAAAGGATCAACACAGTTTTCGTAAGGATCAACGGTAAAGGTTGGCGGAATGGTGTCGATTACCTCTATCCAGTGTGAACAGGTATCTTCTCCCGAAACATTTTGTGCATGCCACTCGATGGTGGTTACTCCCAGTGGGAAATCTTTTACGCCCAGCGGAATGGGCTGAATCGGATCAGTTCGATCATATCTGTCTGTTACGGTAGAACCATCAGGATAGGTAATGGTATAAGTCCATGTAATTGTTGGAATTCCTTCAATTAATTCTGCCGTACCCGGATCGAACGAAGCCGCACATTGCCCTTCGTTGCCGTCAAGATAAACAGTGGTATCGGGCGGACATTCAATATCCGGAGGTCCGGTTACGGTAATGGTAAATGTATCCACCAGGGTATTTCCGTGTCCATCGGTAAATGTGTATTCAATATAAGTAACTCCGATATTAAAGGTATCGGGCGAGTGAACCACATAAATGTCTGGTTCAAGGGTATCGCCAAGGGTATCATTGGTAACGCCCCACATTACCCAGGTTAAGGTAGAGTCGCAGTTGTCTTCAAAATAAGGAACCGGTACCGGCACTCCTGATGCAAATGGCTGGTTAAAGTCGGCATTTACCACTATATCCGCAGGAACCGTAAGAGCTGGAGGCAGATCGAAGACTTCAAAGCTTAGCACGCAGGAATCGACATTGCCCGAATTATCGCTGATGTACCAGGTAACCTGGTGCGGTCCGATGGGATAATCGCCACTGGCATCGCTTGAATCGATTGCGTAGATACTGTTATGGGTAATGCTATAGATCACCGTTGTACATTCTTCGCTAATGCTTGGCGAGCCAATGCTTACCCAGGCATCGCAGGAAACAGCATCCACCGTTACATTGGAAGGACTAGATGGACACAGAAC